>DMQW01000129.1:856-6336 GCA_003455565.1 Limisphaerales bacterium | reverse complement strand
GTGCTGATCCCCGGCTACACGCATCTGCAACGCGCGCAGCCCGTTTATCTCGCGCACCATCTGCTCGCCTACGTCGAGATGCTCGAACGCGATTGCGAACGCCTTTGGGACTGCCACTCGCGCGTGAACGTCTGTCCGCTCGGCAGCGGCGCGATCGCCGGTTCGACCTTGCCGTTGAAACGCGAACTCGTCGCGAAACTTCTCAATTTCGTTGACGCTGATGGCAAGGTTCAACTCACGCAAAATTCCATGGACGCCGTCAGCGACCGCGATTTCGCCGTCGAATTTTGCGCCGCCGGCGCGCTGCTGGCCGTGCATCTCTCGCGGCTTGCGGAGGATGTGATTCTCTGGGCCAGCGCGGAATTTGATTTCATCAAGATCGCCGACGCCTACACCACCGGCTCGTCGCTCATGCCGCAGAAGAAAAATCCCGACATCGCCGAACTCACGCGCGGCAAGACCGGCCGCGTCTTCGGCAACCTGATGGCGCTGCTCACGCTGCTGAAAGGTTTGCCGATGACCTACAACCGCGATTTGCAGGAGGACAAGGAACGGCTGTTCGACACCGCCGACACCGTGCGCACCTCGACGCGGCTCATGGCCGCGATGCTGCAACATACCAAAATCAATCGCGCCGCCTGTGCCGCCGCTGCGGGCGACCCGGCGCTGCTGGCGACCGACCTCGCGGATTATCTCGTGCGCAAAGGCATGGCGTTCCGGTCGGCGCATCACGTCGTCGGCGCGGTGGTGGCACTGGCGGAAAAAATCGGCAAACCGCTCAACCAGCTGACACTCGCGGAACTGCAATCCACGGACAAAACCTTCAGCCGCGACGCGCTGGGCGTGTTCAATCTGAAAACGGCGATGGCGAAACGAAACCTGACTGGCGCACCGGGCACGAAGGAAGTCGCGAAGCAACTGGCGCGCTGGCGGGAACAGCTTTCGTAAAGTAGTTAACCTGTCTCTTAATAAAAAATATGAGCGAAGAAAATAAAAAATCGTTTCCGAAAATGCCAGCCAAAAACTGGTGGGCCGTGCGTGAGAAGTTTGTCAAAACAATCCCAAGTGAAGTTACCGAAAACTACATTTCTTCGGTTCTTAACATGACTCCTGATTCAGCTCGCTCAAATGTCATCACGCCATTAAAGGCTGTTGGTCTTATTGACGCAGATAACAAACCAACCGAACTTGCAAAACGCTGGCGCGATGATGCGCAATACGCAAAGGTTTGTGAAGAGATTCGAAAAAAAGTTTATCCCAATGAGTTAGTCGAAGCATTTCCTTCAGTTCCTGCCGACACAGATGGAATAGAGCGGTGGTTTATGAATCACGGCGGAGTTGGTTCTCCGGCAGCGAAAATGTTGGGAACTTTTTATGTGCTCTTGACCGAGGCCAACCCTTCGAAAGCGAAAGAAGCTGCAACAAAGCACTCGAATGTCACGGGCTCAAAACCCAAAGCTGCATCGAAGCCAGCGAAAACCAAATCACCAGAAGAATTGCCTGAACAAAAAGCAAAGTCCGAAGTAACACAACAGCAGCCTGCTTCTGGTCCATCCTTGCACATTGATGTGCAAGTTCACATAGCCTCTGATGCACCTGCCGAGCAAATTGATAAAATCTTTGCAAGCATGGCCAAACATTTGAAGAACTTCCAATCAGGTGCGCGAACGAATGAGTAGCTCTACAGACTCAATCCTGGTTTTAGCTAAAAACCTGCAAAGCGATTTCGACCAAGAAGTGCGCCCTTCCTCTCAAGGTGCCCCATCGAAATCGGACAAGGTTCTTTATTTTGCTCTGTTCAAGGGAACGAGAGGCTATTTAGAACAACTCGTTCATCAAATAAACGGGACATACGATCATGGTTGGTATGATTCGTGTGCCGTTATGATTCGCCGTTTGGTTGAAACACTAATCATTGAGTCTTTTGAAGCGCATTCAATCGCCTCCAAAATCAAAAATTCAAACGGAGATTTCCAATTTCTCAGCGACTTGATTCCTGCGACCATTAATGAATCAAGTTGGAATCTAGGAAGAAATGCAAAGCAGGCACTCCCGCGTCTGAAAGACATCGGTGATAAATCAGCGCACAGCCGTAGGTTTGTGGCTCATAGGCAAGATATTGATAAGGTTATTGATGATTTGAGAGTTGTTTCCCAAGAACTTTTGTATCTGGCAAAATTGAAGTAGCAAATTTTTCCGTGCTCCAGATGCCAGACGCGCCAAAAGAAATGCCGACAGAATTTACAGAATTAACAAAATTTGAAACTCGAATCGGCGGCGCAAATTGAATTCTGAAAATTTCTCTGTCTAAAAATGCCAACTGCGTTAAATGATTTGCTCAAGGCGACGTCGCGCTCGTTTTATCTGCCGTTGCGCGTGCTGCCCGCCCGCGTGCGCCTGCAAATCGGCCACGCAAAAGTATTGGCCTTGCGCGGGCAGGCGGGTTAAAGTTTTAGCGTTATGCAAACGGTCGCCCTTGAAAAAGCCCAGGCCACGCTCGCGGATTTGCTCAAGCAGGTCGCGGGCGGCGAGGAGTTCACCATCACGCAAAACGGCGAGCCAAAGGCGAAGCTTTCCGCCGTGCCCGCCGCCTACCGCAAGAACGGTATCTTGGTGCATCACTCGGAGCGCGCCATTTCCGCGCAGGATGTCGCGAACGCGTTGGCCGAGGAATAATCCGTGAACCTTCTGGATGTCAACGTCCTGATCGCGCTGGCATGGGATGGGCATGAACATCATCAGCCCGCGCACGCTTGGTTTGGGGAAAATTCACCTTCAGGCTTTGCGACCTGCAATACCACGCAAAGCGCCTTCTTGGTTTGAGCCTCAATCCCGATGTCGTGGGCAGCAAATTGAACATTGCCGAGGTGCTCGCCCAACTGGAAAGTTTTACGAAACATCCCAGCCATAAATTTTGGGAAGACGGGGCGCTGGACACGACAGCTTCGGCATGGCGGACGGTGACTGGCCATAAACAGGTGACGGACACCAATCTCGTTTTGATCGCGTAACGTCATGGCGGCAAATTGGTCACCTTCGATGGCGCGATGCAAAAGCGATTGCCAACCGGCCAGCAACATTTGGTGGAAGTCATCCGGTGAATCAACCAGCCTGACCGATGACTGAAAATCCGGCGGCATTACTGCGTGAAACCTCGCGCTCGTTTTATCTGCCGTTGCGCGTGCGCCGGCAAATCGGCCTCGTGAAAGGTCACACTTTGCTTTCGAAAAGGCTGGGGGCGGTCTGCTTGGCGACTTCAAGGCAGTGGGCGTAAATTTCCGACGGCGATTCGCATTTCAACGCAAATTCCGCGAGCGCCTGCGCCTCGGACATTTTCACGCGGCGGATCATGTATTTCACTTCGGGAATCACGGGCGGCGCGGCGCTCAATTCATCCACGCCCAGGCCGATGAGCAGCGGCACCAGCACGGGATCGCCGGCGATTTCGCCGCAGACGCCGGCCCAGATGCCGTTCGCGTGCGCGGCGTCAATGGTCGCTTTGATCAAACGAATTATCGCCGGATGCGTCGGTTCGTAGAGATGTGAAACTTTTTCGTTCGTGCGGTCGGCGGCGAGCGTATATTGGATCAAGTCGTTGCTGCCGATGCTGAAAAATTTCGCGCGCTTGGCGAGCGCATCGGCGATGAGCGCGGCGGACGGAATCTCAATCATCACGCCGACTTCCAGATTTTCGTCGAACGGAATTTTTTCGATGCGCAGTTCGGCTTTGCATTTTTCGACGAGCGCGTTGGCTTGATTGAGTTCGTCCAGGCCGGAAATCATCGGATACATCATCTTCACGTTGCCCTCGGCGCTGGCGCGGAGGATGGCGCGGAGCTGGGCGCAGAACAGTTGCGGCTGCGCGAGGCAGAACCGGATGGCGCGCCAGCCGAGAAAGGGATTCATCTCCTGCGCGAGTTGCAGGTTGGAAACGAACTTGTCGCCGCCGAGGTCGAGTGTGCGGATGATGACGTGATGCGGTTTCAGCGCAACGGCAACTTCACGGTAGGCTTTGTATTGCGCGGCTTCATCGGGCGGACTTTCGTGGTTGATGAAAAGAAATTCCGTGCGGAACAAGCCAACGCCTTCCGCGCCGTGGGCGATGACGGAGGCAACGTCGTGCTGATCTTCAATGTTCGCGGACAGACGAATGGGTTTGCCGTCGAGCGTGATGGCGGGCTGCGAGAGAATTTCCCGGAGTTTTTCGTCGAGCGACGCCTTGTTTTTTTCGAGCTGGCCGTATTCAAACAGCGTCTGGTCGGTCGGGTTGACGATGATGGTGCCGTTGTAGCCGTCGAGCAGCGCGTAGTCGCCGTTCTCCAATTCCTCGGCGACATTTTGCAGACCGACGACGGCGGGAATGTCCAGCGACCGCGCCATGATGGCCGTGTGCGAAGTTTTGCCGCCGATGTCGGTGGCAAAGCCGAGGACAAATTTTTTATCGAGTTGCGCCGTGGTGGACGGGCTTAAATCGTGGCTGACGAGAATGCACGGCTCGGTGAGGTGACTCAAATGAAACGCATCTTTGACTTCGAGGAGATTATCGAGGACGCGCCCGGTGAGGTCGCGCATGTCAGCGGCGCGTTCGCGGAGATACTCGTCGTCCACCTGTTCGAGCGCGGCGACATAGCGCTCGGCGACGGTGTGAAACGCGTAGTCGGCGTTGGTTTTGTGTTCGAGGATGAACCGGATGACTTCCTCAATGAGCACGCGGTCTTCGAGCATGAGCAGATGCGCTTCAAAAATATCGCCTTCGGTCGCGCTCATGTTCGTGACGACGCGACGCTGAATTTCCTTGATCTGCTGGCCGGTCTTGACGAGGACCTGTTCGAAGCGCTTGGTCTCCGCCGCGATTTCCGGTTCGGCCAAATCACGCCGGGCAACGATGTGACGGGCGCGGTGCAGGACAAGAATTTTCCCGCGACAAACGCCGGACGAAACGGCGATGCCGCGAAACACCTTTTCTCCTTTGGTTTGCGCCGACATAAGAGTCACAAAGAGAAATAGACGAATGCCTTGGCGTTGCAAAGCAATTCTTGTCCAATTGGAGCAAAGAAATTACGCATCCGGCAAAGATGCTTGTAGATTCTGCCCGCTACACTTGTTCAACTTTCAGTTCGCCGCCAAATTTTTTTGTGGCGTCGTTCAGGCCTTCGGCGACAATTTTCTTGATCGCATCAAAATGTTTGTCGCGACATACGACCGGCATTCGGGCGCGGATGGCAACCACGGCAACAAAGAGATCATTGCGGGGAATGGTCAGTCCTTTTGCCCGGAGACGGCGTTCCAGCAAGGCGGCTTGCCGCCAGTCGTCCGGCTCAAACTGGTAGTTCTGGGACAATGACAAGGCTTGCTCTAGATCATTTTCTTCATGGCTTTTCGCGCCGCTCAACAGTTCAAACCGGATCGGGCAGGTGTAGGCGGCCTGATCTGCCTGCAGCAGGCGGGCAATCGTGTGCTTCACCTGCGCGTCGCCCTGG
>DMQW01000129.1:0-556 GCA_003455565.1 Limisphaerales bacterium | reverse complement strand
TTTGGTGTTGCTGGATAAATTCGGACAAGGCACGGCTTACGGCGGGAGATTTCTTCTTTTGGCCGGTGATTTTCTGAATTCTTCTCATGTTTTCAGCATCAAGTTCAATGGTTATTCTCATACTCTTAAGTCAGAATATGAGGCTTGTTTGAAATTCACAAGCTGCATTTTCAATCCGGCTTTCACATTAAAACAAAAAAACCCGCACGCGGCGGGCTTTGACTCGGAACTCGAAATTCTTAATTCGCAATTTTCGTCACGCGCGTTCCATGTATTTGCCGTCGCGGGTGTCCACCTTGATTTTTTCGCCAGTCTTGATGAACAGCGGCGCCTGCATGGTGATGCCGGTTTCGACGGTGATGGTCTTCTGGACGTTGTTCGCCGAATCACCCCGGACGCCTTCCGGCGCGTCGGTCACGGTGAGAATCACGCTGGACGGCAGTTCGATGGACACGGCTTTTTCTTCGACAAAGGTGACCGTCACCAGGCTGTTTTCCACGAGATAATCTTTCGCTTCGCCGACCAGTTCAGCGGCGAGCGTGACGGTTTCGTAATT
>DMQW01000001.1:18264-19704 GCA_003455565.1 Limisphaerales bacterium | reverse complement strand
CTCATCGTGCTGCCGCATTTCTGGCAGACGTGGTGGTTTCACACGCTCGCCGTGCTGGCGGCCATCGCGCTGGTGGTTGGAATTGTTTTGTTCATCACGCGCCGACGGATGCGGCTCAAGCTGGAACGCATCGAACGGCAGCAAGCCCTCGAACGCGAGCGCACCCGCATCGCCAAGGACATCCACGACCATCTTGGCGCGAACCTCACGCGCATCTCGCTCTTGAGCCAGTCCGCGCCCGGCGAACTGGAAAATCCCGCGCAAGCCGCCGCGCAGCTCGAACGCATTTACAACACCTCGCGCGAACTGACCCGCTCGATGGACGAAATCGTCTGGGCCGTCAACCCGCAACATGACACGCTGGACAGCCTCGCCAGCTACCTCGGAAATTTCGCGCAGGAATACCTCGTCTCCCTCAACATCCGCTGCCGCCTCGACGTGCCGTTGCATTTGCCGCATTGGCCCATCACCGCCGAGATGCGCCATAATGTCTTCCTCGCTTTCAAGGAGGCGTTGCACAACGTCGTCAAACATTCCGACGCCAATGAAGTTTCCGTTGCCCTCGCGACCGACGCCGCTGGTTTCCATCTGGCCGTGCGCGACAACGGCAAAGGTTTTGAACCCGCCACCGTGTCCACGCGCCCCGGCCGCGGCAATGGCTTGAAAAACATGAGGCAACGACTGGGAAAAATCGGCGGACGCTGCGAGATTCAAAGCGCGCTTGGCGCTGGCACCGAAATCAATTTTTTTGTTTCCGTCCCGGCCGCTGCGCGCAAAAACGTGTAAAAATTCAAACATGTCATCAATTAACGTGACAAGACTTTGACGTGGCACGAGCTTAAGATATGTCCAAGCTTAAAAATTCTGTGAGCATCGCAGTAGCCATCGTGGAAGACGACGTGCCAGCGCGGGAAATCCTCGCCGGCTGGATCCGCAATGCCGGCGGCTTCCGCTGCGTCGGTGAATTTGACGACGCCGAGACCGCGCTCGCCAAACTGCCACATGAAAAACCTTCCGTCGTCCTCTTCGACATCAATTTGCCCGGCATGAACGGCATCGAATGTGTCCGCCGCCTCAAGCCGCGCCTGCCCGACACGCAATTCGTCATGGTCACGGTTTACGAAGACGCTAACCACATTTTCAATGCTCTGTCCGCCGGCGCGTCCGGCTACCTGTTGAAACAGATGCGGCGTAATGAACTTTTGGATGCGCTCAAAGATGTTCACGCCGGTGGCTCGCCGATGAGCAGCCAGATTGCGCGCAAAGTCGTCCAGTCTTTTCGCCGGAACGAAAGTGAAATCGCCGGCACGAACGACCTCTCGCCACGCGAACGCGAAGTAATTGAACTGCTCGCGCGCGGCTATCTCTACAAGGAAATCGCCGAGCTGCTCAAGATCAGCGTGCAGACCGTGAACACCTACATCCGCCGCATTTACGAAA
>DMQW01000001.1:14397-18103 GCA_003455565.1 Limisphaerales bacterium | reverse complement strand
CTCATCCCAGTGCCGCGCGATTTCCCGACCAACTGGATGGCGCGGCACGAAGCCAATGTCGTCGAGGCAAAAAAGGGCGGCATTGACCTTTTGTTCATTGGCGATTCCATCACCGACGGCTGGCGGTGGGGCAACGGCGGCAGCAAAATCTGGCCGCAACTTTACGCGCCACGCCACGCGGCGAACTTCGGCATCGGTTGGGACCGCATCCAGAATGTTCTCTGGCAGATTGAAAACGGCGAACTCGAAAACATCAGCCCCAAAGTCGTCGTCCTGCTCATCGGCACGAACAACACCGGCAACGAGGACAACGGCCAGCCGCGCAACACCACGCCGGAAATCATCGCGGGCGTTTCCAATTTGGTCCGCCAAATCCAATTCCGTCAGCCGCAAAGCAAAATTCTTCTGCTCGGCATTTTTCCGCGCGGCGAAAAAACGGATCCGATCCGCGAACAAGTCAAAGCCGTGAACGCCGGGATTTCCCAACTCGCTGACGGCGGCAAAATCAAATTTCTCGACCTCGGTGAAAAATTTCTCGCGCCTGACGGCACGCTGTCGCGCGACCTTTTCCCCGACCGGCTGCACCCGAATGAACGCGGCTATCAAATCTGGGCCGACGCGATGGAACCCACACTCGCGCCATTGCTGAAATGATTTGGAACTGCGCTCCCGAACCGGCGGGCGTGTCATCAAAATTCGCTACGGCATTTAATCTCGTCAATTTTTGCGCCCATCCGCAGACTTGCTCCCATCCATGAAATTGCGCCTCCGCGAAAAAATCGGCTACGGATTTGGCGACGCCGCCTCGTCCATGTTCTGGAAGTTGTTCTCAATGTATCTGATGTTTTATTACACGGACATCTTCGGCATCTCGGCGGCGGCCGTCGGCACGATGTTTCTCATCACGCGCATCTGGGACGCGGCCTTCGACCCGTTTGTGGGCATCCTCGGCGACCGCACCGAGACGCGCTGGGGAAAATTCCGGCCGTATCTGCTCTGGGTGGCCGTTCCCTTCGGCATCATCGGCGTGCTCACGTTCACCACGCCGTCGTTTGGCGCGGGCGGAAAATTGATCTACGCCTATATCACCTATTCGCTGATGATGATGATTTATTCGCTCATCAACGTGCCTTACGCCTCGCTCATGGGCGTGATGACGGCGGACGGCAAGGAACGCACCACACTGGCGACGTTCCGCTTCATCTTCGCCTTCGGCGGCAGTTTAGTGGTGCTGGCCGCCGCCGAGCCGCTGGCGGGCTTTTTCAGCCGGTCCGGCAATGCCGCGCCGGATTTGCAGCGCGGCTGGCAATGGGCCGCCGCCGTGTTCGCGGTGATCGCCGTGATTCTGTTCTGGTTCACGTTTGCGTGGACGCGCGAACGGATCAAGCCGGTCACGGAGCAAACTTCATTGAAGCACGACGTGGGCGACCTGCTGAAGAACAAGCCGTGGTTCATCCTGCTGGGCGCGGGCATCGCGACGATTTTCTTCAACTCCATCCGCGACGGCGCGGCGATGTATTATTTCAAATATTATCTGAGCACGAACGCGGCGTTTTCCATCCCGGCGCTCAAATTCACGATGGGCTGGAGCAGTTTGTATTTCGTGCTCGGCCAGACCGCGAACATTCTGGGCGTCGTTCTCGCCAAACCCGTCTCCGACCGGATTGGAAAGAAGAACACCTTCTTCGCGGCGATGCTGTCCGCCACGGTTTTCAGTTTCATGGTCTATGGCCTTTCGCCCGATTCCGTGGGGCTGGTGCTGATCCTGCAATGTTTCATCAGTGCGAGTGCCGGCTTTGTGTTCCCGCTGCTGTGGTCCATGTATGCGGACACGGCGGATTATTCTGAATGGAAAACCGGACGCCGCGCGACCGGCCTCGTTTTCTCGGCGTCCTCGATGTCGCAAAAATTCGGCTGGACGCTGGGCGGCGCGTTCGCCGGCTGGCTGCTCGGCTATTACGGGTTCCAAGCCAACGTCGCGCAAAGCGGCAACACGCAGACCGGCATCCGCATGATGGTGAGCATCTATCCCGCCATCGGCGCGCTCGTCTCGGCGGCGTTCATGCTGGTCTATCCCCTGAAAGAATCGTTCCTCCAGAACATCGAAGCGGAACTCGCGGCGCGGCGCGCTGCCAGCGGCAAACCAGACCAGACCACCGTCTAAACATTTTTCTGCAATTATGAAACCCCGCCTCCTCGCCTTCCTTTTGTCCGCAGGCATGGCCGCCGCCAGCATTGCCAGTGCGGCGGATTGGACGCCTGCACATTTCATCACCGCGCGCGACGGCAAGTTGTTCGATGGCGACAGGGAATTCCGCTTCATCTCCTTCGACATTCCAAACCTGCTGATGGTCGAGGACAATGTGCCGTTCGCGGAGGAAAATCCGTGGCGGCTGCCGGACAAGTTTGAGATCAACGACGCGCTGGAAACCCTGCGGCAAATGGGCGGCACCGTCGCGCGCAGCTACGTCATCACCGTGGTGAAAACCAACGACCTGCCCGGCACGCCGCGCCATGTTCTCGCGCCGGGGAAATTTAATGAAGCCGCATTCCGCATGCTTGATGAAGTTCTCGCCAGCGCAAATCGCACCGGCGTCCGGCTCATCATTCCGCTCGTGGACAACTGGCCGTGGATGGGCGGACGCGCCGAATACGCGGGCTTTCGCGGCAAAACCAAAGACGATTTTTGGACCGATCCGCAGCTCATCGCCGACTTCGAGCAGACGATTCGTTTCATTCTGACGCGCACGAATATAATCACCGGCGTTCGTTATTGCGACGACAAGGCGGTTCTCTGCTGGGAAACCGGGAATGAAATTTCTTCGCCCGCCGCGTGGACGCGCGAGATCGCCGGTTACATCAAAAGCCTGGACACGAATCATCTGGTGATGGACGGCTTCAACACTTCCGTGCTGCGCGACGAATCGCTGGAGATTCCCGCCGTGGACATCGTGACGACGCATCATTATCCCGGCGTGAAAAAATCTTTTGCCGAACTCATCCGCGCCAATGCGGACAAGGCCAAAGGAAAAAAACCTTACGTCGTCGGCGAATTCGGTTTCGTCAGCACAGCACAAATGTCCGAGGCGATGCAAGCCATCGGCGACGGCAGCGCGGCGGGCGGATTGCTTTGGAGCCTGCGTTTCCGCAACCGCGATGGCGGCTTCTACTGGCACAGCGAACCGTTCGGCGGCAATCTTTACAAAGCGTTTCACTGGCCGGGTTCGGCGCTCGGCGAACCTTACGACGAAACAAAATTGCTGAATCTCGTCCGCTCAAATGCTTTTGCCATTCGTGGATTGCCAGTGCCGCCGGTTGCAGTTTCCGCGCCGCCGAAACTTTTGCCGATTGCCGATGCTGCCGCGATTTCGTGGCAAGGCTCGGTCGGCGCGACCGGTTATCAAGTCGAGCGCTCGGCGAAGCGCGACGGCGACTGGCAAATCCTCGCCAATCATGTTGACGAGGCGTTCACGCAATACCGTCCGCAGTTCGCCGATGAAAATGTTCCGGCGGGTAAATGGTTTTATCGCGTCCGCGCCCAAAATGAAGCGGGCATTTCCGAGCCGTCCAACGTCGTCGGCCCGGTGAAAGTGAAAAATGCGACGCTCGTGGACGAACTCGCGAACCTTTCAAAAACCCATTGGCAGCGCGGTGATTGGAAAATCACGAATCGCGACTGCCGCTCCGCCAAGGAGGACGCACATCG
>DMQW01000001.1:3994-14291 GCA_003455565.1 Limisphaerales bacterium | reverse complement strand
CCGCCAAGGAGGACGCACATCGCACCGCCGGAGGTGCGGGCGATGTGTTGATTTATCAGTTGCCGACTGCGGTTCAAAGTTTCCGCGTGTTCGCCTTTTTCCCGAAAGCCGAGAGCGCCGTGAAATTTTCCGTTTCCGACGACGGCCAAAATTTTCATGACGTGACCGTGCAGAAGGAAATTTATTTTCACGGCGCGGGCGAATACGGCTATTGGAAACCGGTTTTGTTTCACGCGAAGAAAATTCACGGCGGAAACTTTTTGAAGCTTGAACTCACCGGCGAAATGCAGGTTGGCCGCGTGGAAATTTCACACCCAGCGTTGTCCAAATGATCAAGCCCGCCGAATTGGAAGCGTTTTCCGCGCAAGTCAGCGAACATCTGTTCGGGCATTATCTGCCGTTCTGGTGCGGCCCGGCGCTCGACCAGAAAAACGGCGGCTGGATGGCGTGGCTGTCGAACGACCTGAAGCCCGACCGTTCGCAGCCGAAGGGACTCATCGTGAACAGCCGGATTCTGTGGACGTTTTCGGCGGTGCACCGCGTCCGGCCAGAGCCGGTTTATTTTGAGATGACGGAACGCGCGTTTGATTTCGTGATGAACAAATTCTGGGATGCGGAACATGGCGGCGCGTTCTGGCGGCTGGATGACCAGGGCAAGGTCATTGACGACTCGAAGAAAACCTATGGCCAGGCGTTTTACATTTACGCGCTGACGGAATTTCATCGTGCCTTCGGCAGTTGGGCGGCACTGGCGCGGGCGAAGGAGTTGTTTGAATTGATTGAAAGCCACGCACACGACGCGCCGTTCGGCGGTTACATCGAAGTTTGCAACCGTGACTGGTCAGAAGCCGGTGCGGACGCGCGCTTGAGCGACAAGGACATGAACGAGAAGAAGTCCATGAACAATCATCTGCACGTTCTCGAAGCTTACACGAATCTGTTTCGCGTCTGGCCAGAGCCACGCGTGGCGACACGGCTGCGCGAGTTGATCGAAATTTTTCTGACGCGCATTCTTGACGCGCGCACAAAACATCTGCACCACTTTTTCAACGAACAATGGGACATCCGCTCGGACACTTACACGTTCGGCCACGACATCGAGGCGAGCTGGCTGCTATGCGAGGCGGCGAAGGAAATGGGTGATGCGAATTTGCTCGAGCGCGTCCGCGCCGTGTCGTTGCAAATGGCCGAGGCGGTTTTCAACGAAGGTTTCGGCGCGGATGGCGGACTGTGCTACGAAGGGCGCGATGGCCGGATCGTTGATGCGGGCCGCGAGTGCTGGCCGCAGGCAGAAGCACTTGTCGGTTTCTTGAATGCGTTTGAGCTTTCGGGCGACAAGGCTTTTTTTGCCGCCGCGTTGCAAGCCTGGAAATTCATAGATGAAAATCTCGTTGACCACGTCCACGGCGAATGGTTCTGGCGCATCAACCCTGACGGACGACCCGACAAAAAACTGCCGAAGGTCAGCGAATGGAAAGGCCCATATCACGCGACGCGCGCCAGTCTGGAAACGATGCGCCGGTTGAATCAGGTCGTCGGCAGTTGAATGATTTTGCGGCTGTCGGCGATTTTGATGACATGACTGATGGCCGCAATCCGTTATTCTTGTTTTCAACCATGAAAAAAATCACAGCCATTCTGCTGGCGCTGGCGGCTTTTGTCGGCGTCAGCGTCCACGCACAAAAATTCACCGGACTCGCCCTCACGCCACCGATGGGCTGGAACAGTTGGAACAAGTTCGCGGGCAACATCAATGAACAATTGATCCGCGAAACCGCCGACGCGATGGCGACCAACGGCATGAGGGACGCCGGTTATATTTACGTCGTCGTGGATGATTGCTGGGAGGCGATGAACCGCGATAAGCAGGGCAACATCGTCGCCGACCCGAAAAAATTTCCGGGCGGCATGAAGGCGCTCGGCGATTATCTGCACGCGAAGGGCTTCAAATTCGGCATCCACAATTGCGCGGGAACAAAAACCTGCGCGGGCTTTCCCGGCGGACGCGGCCATGAATTTCAGGACGCGCTCACCTACGCCTCGTGGGGCGTGGACTTTTTGAAATACGACTGGTGCGAACACGGCACGGCCAACTCCGAGGAAACTTACAAGACGATGCGCGACGGCCTCGCTACCGCCGGGCGTCCGATTGTTTTCAGCCTGTGCGAATGGGGCGACACGAAGCCGTGGCTCTGGGCCAAGGACATCGGCCATCTCTGGCGCACGACGGGCGATATCTACAATTGTTTCGACTGCATCTTTGATCACGGCTCTTGGAAAGATTTTGGCGTGTTGCAGATTCTCGACAAGCAGGACGGCCTGCGCGAATACGCCGGGCCGGGGCATTGGAACGACCCCGACATGCTCGAAGTCGGCAACGGCATGTTGGTGAACGAGGAGCGCGCGCATTTTTCCATGTGGTGCATACTGGCCGCGCCGTTGATCGCCGGAAATGACATGAAAACCATGAGCGCCGAGACGCGCGAAATTCTGACCAACCCGGAAGCCATCGCGGTGGATCAGGACAAACTCGGCGTTCAGGGTTTCAAATACTCGGCCAAAGACGGCGTGGAAACCTGGTTCAAGCCCCTGACCGACGGCGATTGGGCGATGTGCGTGTTGAACCGCAACAAGGAGGCGAAGAAAATTTCCTTCGACTGGAAAAATAAAAACGTCACGGACAGCTTCGCCAAACGCGACGCGAATTTTTCCACGACAACTTACAGCTTGCGCGACTTGTGGGCGAAAAAAGAAATCGGCACAACGAAGGAAACGCTCGCGGCGGAAATTCCCGGCCACGACGCGGTGATGCTCCGGCTGAAAAATAGTTCTGCCACTTCCGCGTCGGCGGAAACCCGTCCGATCATCCGCATCAAAGCCGGTTTCACCGAACCGTTCACCGATGCGGATGGCAATGTCTGGCAAGCTGACCACGGTTTTGCCGACGGTGACACGATATCGCGCGATGAAAACCTGCCCGTTGCCAACACGAAGAATCCCGCGCTTTACCGCAGCGAGCGTTACGGCATGACGGCATTTTCGCTGCCGCTCACCAACGGAAAATACACGGTAAAACTTCACTTCGCGGAAACTTTTGAAGAAATGAACGCCCCCGGGCTGCGCGTTTTTTCATTCAATGTTCAAGGCCACGAGTTCAAGGATTTTGACGTGTTCGCGAAATCTGGCGGCTTGCAGCACGCCTATATCGAGAGCGTCAACGTGGACATCCCCGGCGGCAAGCTCGACATCACGTTCACGGCCAACATCGAAAACCCGGAGATCAACGGGATTGAAATCATTCCCGCTCCGTGAATTGTTTCGGAGGGCGGGCTTCAGCCCGCTTCAACGCGGCCAGCACTCAACTCAAACGGCCAGTTAAATAAATATGGACGTTGAAGCGGGCTGAACGCCGTGCTTCGCATTTTTTCCGCTGGCGCGAGATTTAATAGTTGGTGCCGATGAAATTTTGTTCGCCGGAGCGGGTTTTTTTCGGCTAGACTGACGGAAGATTTTTACGGTTCACGACGCAATGATTCAAGTTTCCAATTTGACGAAGCGCTATGCCGGCCGCACGGCGGTGGACGACATTTCGTTTACGGTCGCGCGCGGCGAGATTGTCGGCCTGCTCGGCCCGAACGGCGCGGGCAAAAGCACGACGATGCGCGTGTTGTCGGGTTTCCTGCCGGCGACGAGCGGCACGGTGCGCGTGGCGGGCTTCGACGTGTTTCATGATTCGGACGAGGTGCGGCGGCGCATTGGTTACATGCCGGAAAATAATCCGCTCTATCCCGAAATGCGCGTCCGCGAATACCTGAAATTTCGCGCGCGGTTGAAAGGTCTCGGCTGGCGGCGTTCGCGTGAGCGCGTGACCACGGTGATGGAACAGTGCGGGCTGACCGATGTTGGCCGCCGCGTCATCGGGCAGCTTTCCAAAGGCTACAAGCAGCGGGTCGGCCTCGCGGACGCGCTGGTGCATGATCCGGAATTAATTATTTTGGACGAGCCGACGATTGGGCTCGACCCGCATCAAATCCGTTCCGTCCGCGCGTTGATAAAAAGTCTCGCCGGGAAACATACGGTCTTGATTTCCACGCACATTCTGCCGGAAGTGGAAATGATGTGCGGGCGCGTATTGATCATGTTTGACGGGCGCGTGCTGGCGTCGGACACGCCGGAAAATCTGCAGCGGCGCATGGCGGGCGGCAGCCAGGTCATCGCGGAAATCGCGGCACCAATGGCGGATTTGAACGCGGCGTGGGAACATTTGCCGGAGGTGGAGCAATACGATGTCACACCAGGCGAAGGTGATTTTTTCCGCTGCGCGTTGACGCCGCGCGACGGGGTGGATTTGCGGCCGGCGATTTTTAATCTGGTGCGCGAGCGTGGCTGGGTGTTGCGGGAATTGACGCGCAGCCGGCATTCGCTGGAGGACATTTATGTGCAGGTGACGAAGCCGACCACGGAGGAAGCCGAATGAGCATTTTTTGGGCGTTGCTGCGGCGCGAACTGACGGCGTTTTTCTTTTCGTTGGCGGGTTACATCATCATCGCGGCGGTGACGCTGCTGACGGGCTTGAGTTTCGTGGTGCTGGTGCAAAACCTCGGCACCGACCCGTCGCCCATGCCGGTGACGGAAATGTTTTACCGCACTTATTTTTTCTGGCTGATCGTGCTGCTCGTTTCGCCGGTGATCACGATGCGGCTGTTCGCGCTGGAAAAAGCGTCAGGAACCTTTGAAACGCTCATGACGACACAGGTCGGCGACGTGCAGGTGGTCGCCGCGAAATTCATGGCGGCGATTATTTTTTATCTGGTCGCGTGGCTGCCGCTGCTGGCGTGCCTGTTCATCGTGCAACATTTCACCAGCCAGAATTCCGCGCTGGACGCGGGCACGGTGGGCGGAATGTTTCTGGGAATTTTTCTGACGGGCGGATTGTTTTTGTCACTGGGTTGTTTTGCGTCGTCCTTGACCCGCAGCCAGGTGGCGGCGGCGATGATCAGTTTTGTGCTGGGCGTGAGCTTGTTTTCGCTCGGTTTTCTGGCCGAGGCGCTGCCCGCGACGACGCAGCCGTGGCAGTTGCAAATTGTTTCCTACTTCGGGCTGTTCGAGCAGATGCACGATTTTGCGCGCGGCGTGGTGGACGTGCGCGCGGTGGTTTTTTATGTGAGCGCGACGTTCCTGTTTCTGTTCCTGACGTTGCGCGTGGTGGAAAGCCGCCGCTGGAAATAAAATGAGCGCCGCCCAAAAATTCCGTCCCAGTTTCTCGCCCGGTCGCCGCTGGCGGATCGGCTTTGACGTGGTGCTGCGCACGGTATTGGTGCTGGCGGTGCTGGTGATGGCCAATTATCTCGCCGCGAAATTTTCGCACCGGTTTTATTTGAGTTCGCAGACGCGGGTGGCGCTGTCAGCGCGCACGGTGAGCGTGCTGCATTCGTTGACCAACCGCGTGAATGTGACGCTTTACTTCGACCGCAAGGCGGATTTTTTCCCGGACATCGTGGCGCTGCTGAACGAATACCGTTCGGTGAACCCGAAAATTTCCATCCGCACGGTGGATTATGCCCGCGACGCGGGCGAGGCGGAGAAGGTGAAGTCGCAATACAAACTGACCGCCGCGACGGACAAGGACCTCGTCATTTTTGATTGTGATGGCCGCGTGAAAAGGTTTTCCGGCGATGCGCTCACACTGACCAAGCTGGAGCCGATGCCGCGCGAAAAGGACGAAAAAGAACTGGAGTTCCGTCGCAAGCCCGTCGCGTTTCAGGGCGAACTAGTGTTCACGGCGATGCTGCTGGCGCTGGAGAATCCCCAGCCGCTCAAGGCGTATTTTTTGCAGGGTCACGGCGAACCGTCGCTGGCCGACTCCGGCGATTTCGGCTATTTGAAATTCGGCACGGTGCTGGAACAAAACTATGTTTCCGTGACCAACCTGGAATTGCTCGGCGATGCCACCGTGCCGCTCGATTGCAACCTGCTCATCATCGCCGCGCCGTCCGTGCCGTTGACAGAAATGGAATTGCAAAAAATCAGTTCGTATCTTACGCAAGGCGGACGGCTGTTCGTGCTTTTCAATTACGACTCGCTGAAAAGTGCCACCGGCCTCGAACCGATTTTACAGCACTGGGGCGTCAACGTCGCCGCCGACCTCGTCCAGGATCGCAAGAGCACCATCACCGGTTCCGACCTGACCGTGCGCCTGTTCAGCCAGCACCTGATCACCAGCGCGCTCTCGCAATTTGCGTTGCAGATCATTTTGCCGCGCCCCGTTGCCAAGGTGAATTTGCCGAACCCGCCCGCCAACGCGCCGCAGGTGGATGAACTGTTTTTTTCCAGCGAAAGCTCAAAGCTCGCCAGCGACAGCAGCGCCGCGCCGCGCAGCTATCCGCTCGCGTGCGCCGTGGAACAGAAGGCCGCCGCCGGCATGGCCAACCTGCGCGGAACCACGCGCATCATCGTGACGGGCGACTCGATTTTTCTCGGCAATCATTATATTGACGCTGGCGGCAACCTTGATTTTCTGAATGCTTCGGTGAACTGGCTGCTTGACCGGCCCCAGTTGCTCGAAGGCATCGGCCCGCGTCCGGTCGAGGAATTTCGCCTGCTGATCTCCCGGCAACAGAAACAGCAATTGAACTGGCTCCTGCTCGGCGCGCTGCCCGGCGGCGTGCTTTTCTTCGGCTGGCTCGTCTGGCTCGTGCGTCGCAAATGAAATCTAAAACCACCATCATCTGGTTCGTGCTGGCGGCGGCCTTGTTCGCGTTCATCTGGATTTTTGAACACTACTTCCAGCCCGCCGCCCCGGTGGTTTCCAGCCTGCTGCCCGGCTTGCGCGCCAGTGCGGTGACCGGCATCCAGATCAGCCCCGCCGGCGCGCCCGAAATCAGCGCCATCCGCACCAACGGCGTCTGGCAGTTGGAAAAACCCATTGCCTATTCCGCGCAGGCCGCCGGCATCGAAACCCTGCTGGCGGCAGTTGAAAAACTGGTTCCCGTTCTGCGCCTCACGGCCGGCGACCTGCGCGGCCACCAAAACGCCGACCGCGAATTCGGTTTTGAAAACCCCCAATTCTTTGTGGTCATCCAGGCGGGCGAACAAAGCTGGCAGTTGCGCATCGGCAATAAAACCGCGCCGGGCGACGGCGTTTATGTGCGCGTTGTCGGCGGGAACGGCGCCTTCGTGACGGATACCGCGTGGCTCCAGCTTCTCCCGCATTCCGCCGGCGACTGGCGCGATACCGCGCTCGTGGACGCTGCCGGCGTGTGCGACTGGATTGTCATCACCAATGGCGCGAAAGCCATCGAACTGCGGCGCGACCCGACGAACCATCTGTGGCACATGATCCGTCCGGGGCCAGCCCGCGCCGACAGCCTGCGCATCACCGCCGCGTTGCAGCAGCTCCGCACGGCGCGCGTCAAATTTGTCAGCGACGATCCGAAGGCGGATCTGGCCGCGTTCGGCCTGCAGCCCGCCGAACTGGATGTGTGGCTCGGGCGCGGCACAAATTATTTTGCCGCCGTCCATGCCGGGAAAAGTTCAACGGAAAATCCCGCGCAGATTTTCGTGCGGCGCGAAGACAGCGGGGCCGTTCTCGCCACCGCCAAAGAATCATTGTTGCCCTGGCGCGGCGAGTGGCACACGTTCCTCGACCCGCAATTATTCGAACTCACCGCGCCTGTCGCCGAAATCGAGGTGCGCGGCGAAACCAATTCCGTCGGGTTCACCTTGCAGTTGAGCGGCACAAATTCGTGGTCGGTCGTCGGCGAAAAATTTCCGGCGGATGCGGACAATGTCCAGGCGTTCGTCCGGCTGCTGGCCGGTTTCAGAGTGCTGGAATTTGTCAAGGACGTCAGCACCGCAGTGGATCTGCAAAGTCGCGGCCTCGCGCCGCCGTCGCGGACGATCACCCTGCGCACCGGCGCGGGCGACACCAACAGCGTGCTGGCACAATTGCTTTTTGGCGCGACAGAGACGAACAAGGTTTTTGTCAAACGCGCGGATGAGGATTTTGTCTATGCGCTGACGACCAACGATTTCAACCGGCTGCCGGAGAACGGCTGGGAATTCCGCGACCGGCGCATCTGGAGTTTTTCCGAGACGAACGTCGCCCAGGTCACGCTGCATCAGGGCGGCAAGACGCGGCAGCTTCTCCGCACCGGCGCGAACTCGTGGTCGCTCGCGCCCGGCTCGCAGGGCATCATCGATCCGCTCGCCGTTGAGGAAACGGTTCATCGCCTCGGCGAACTGGCCGCCACTGGCTGGGTCGGACGGAATTTCCCCGCGCCGGAAAAATTCGGGCTGAACACAAACAACCTTGAACTGACCGTGGAATTGAAAACCGGCGAAAAACGGATCGTGGACTTTGGTGGAGTCGTGCCGCAATTACAAACCGTGTTTGCTGCGGTCACACTGGATGGCGAACGCTGGACATTTGTGTTTCCGGCGCCGCTCTGCGCGCTAGTCGCCGCGCATCTGACCATCCCGCCGGATGCCCCGTGATATGCCCGGATTCTGGCGCAAATGTCGCATCGCTTTCCGCTGTCTCCGCTTTGCGGTCTGGGCCGTCGCGCTGGTGGCGCTCTATGCTTTGGCCTGGTTCAACCTGGTCGGCCTGCCCGATTTTTTAAAAACGCGGCTCGTGGCCGCGCTGCGGGAACACGACGTGCCGTTGGAATTTTCCCGGATGCGCCTCCGCTTCATCCACGGCTTTGTTGCGGAAAATGTCCGCCTCGGTGAAACCAAAAATTCCGACCGGCCCGCGCTCACCGCCGGCGAAGTGCAACTGCGGCTGAATTACCCCGCGCTGTTTCACGGGCGGTTTCAAGTGGACGGACTCGTCTTGCGCAACGGAAAATTCACCCTGCCAGTTTCGCCGACGAATGCGCTGGTGCTGTTGAATCTTCAATCTGAACTGCATTTCCAGACGAACGGCACCTGGTCGCTCGACCAGTTCCGCGCGGATTTTGCCGGCGCAAAAATCACCCTGTCCGGCGAGGTGGCGCACGCCCCGGAAATCCGCAACTGGCCAATTTTTTCCGGGCAGAAACCCGGCGGCCACGGTGCCGGCCGGCCGCTGGAAAAATTTTCCGACACGCTGCGCACGCTCAAGTTTCAAGGCCAGCCGGAGTTCAATGTGGCGCTGAACGGCGACGCGCGCGACGTGCATTCGTTCACGCTGCGGCTGAATGGCCGGGTGCCCGAGGTGCGGACGCCGTGGTTTTCCGGCCACCAGGTGCAACTGGCCGCGAACCTCACCGCGCCAGCGGAGGCGCCGGTGGAGCTGGATGAGTCATGGGGTTTCTGGACGAACCTGCAACCATTCCGGCTGGTGTGGACGGTGCGCGCGGCGGATATCCACTCCGAAAAAATCAACGCCGACGCGGCGGAAGTTGACGGTGTCTGGCAGGCGCCGGAACTGGCGATGACAAAATTATCCGTGCAGCTCGGCGGTGGAAAAATGGCCGCCGCCGCCAGCCTGAACATCGCGACGCGCGTGGTGACGTTCACGAATGATTCCGCGTTTGATCTGCACACGGTCGCGGCGTTGCTGACGCCCAAGGCGCGCGAACGGCTGGCGGAAATTTCGTGGACGCAGCCGCCGCAACTGCGCGCGAGCGGACGGTTCAGGTTGCCGCCATGGACGAACGGCGCGTCGGACTGGCGCGATGACATCGAGCCGACGGTGCAGTTGGCCGGCGAGCTGGCCTTCACCAATGCGGTCGCGGCTGGCGTGCCGCTGGATTCCGTGCGGACACATTTTAGTTACGGCAGTTTGATCTGGAGCCTGCCGGATCTGGAACTCGTGCAGGCGGGGACGAAATTGAAATTGAGCGGCGAGGAGAGCGAGGCCACGAAAAATTTCCATTGCCGGGTCAGCGGCGCGTTCGACGCGGAAAGTGTGCGGCCGTTTTTGACGACGAGTAATGCGGTGCGCGGCTTCGGGTATTTGACCTTCAACGAGCCGCTGGCGCTGGACCTGGACGTGCGCGGAAATGTGCATGACTTCAACCGGCTGGTGGCGACCGGGCGGGTGGCGTTAACGAATTTTGCGATCCGCGGGCAGACGGTGGACTGGTTGACGACGTCCGTGGCCTACACCAATCTGATCTGGAGCCTGCCGGATCTGGAACTCGTGCAGGCGGGGACGAAATTGAAATTGAGCGGCGAGGAGAGCGAGACCACGAAAAATTTCCACTGCCGGATCAGCGGCGCGTTCGACGCGGAAAGCGTGCGGCCGTTTTTGACGACGAGCAATGCGGTGCGCGGTTTCGGGCATCTGACCTTCAACGAGCCGCTGGCG
>DMQW01000001.1:2392-3789 GCA_003455565.1 Limisphaerales bacterium | reverse complement strand
CAACCGGCTGGTGGCGACCGGGCAGGTGGCGTTGACGAATTGTGCGATTCGCGGGCAGACGGTGGACTGGTTGACGACGTCCGTAGCCTACACGAATTTGACGGCGGAATTTTTTCAGCCGCGGCTCGCGCGGGCAGGCGGGGCGCAGACCTTTGCGGCGGAAAAGGTGACGCTGGACATCGCCGGAGAAAAATTATTTATCACCGGTGGCACCGGTAAAGTGGAGCCAATGGTGGTAGGGCGGGCCATCGGGCCGAAGACGGCGCGGGCGATGGAGCCGTATCAATTTTTGTCCGTCCCGGCGACGCGGGTCAATGGCTGCATTCCGTTGAAACAAAAGGATGATGAAGTGGTGACGGACGACGCGGATTTGCAGGTGGACATCGTGGGCGACGTGCCGTTCCACTGGCGCAAATTCGAGACGCCGCGCATCACAGGGACGGTTCATTGGTGGAAAAATTATCTGATCATCACCAATGCGGTGACGGAATGTTACGGCGGATCGGCGTCGGGCTGGGGCGTTTTCGACGTGCAGACGGCGGGGCCGGGAACGGATTTTAAATTTTTCATCGCGGGGACGAATGCGGATTTTCACCGGATGGGGCAGGCGTTGTGGTCGCCGGCAAACACGCTGGAAGGCGCGGTGTCCGGCTGGGTGGAGGTGACGCGGGCGAATTCGGACGACTGGCGGACGTGGAACGGTTTTGGCGCGGCGCGGTTGCGCGACGGATTGTTATGGGACGTGCCGGTGATCGGGGTGGTGTCGCCGACATTGAATATAATTTCGCCGGGCTTGGGCAACAGCCGGGCGACGGAGGCGGCGGGAAATTTTACGATGACCAACGGCGTGGTGTTCACGGATTCGCTGGTCATCCGTTCGCTGATGATGCGGCTGGAATATGTGGGCACGGTGGATCTGGCGGAGAAGGTGAATGCGCGGGTGACGGCGCAACTGCTCCGCAACACGCCGCTGGTGGGATCACTGATGAGCACGTTGCTGTGGCCGGTGAGCAAGGTGTTTGAATGCCGCGTCACCGGCACGTTGGGCCAGCCCAAGATCACGCCGGTCTATATTCCGTTTCCCAAAGTGCTGGGCGTGCCGCTGCACCCCATCCGCACCGTTGAGGAGATTTTCACGCCGGCACCGGCGCCAACGGGAAAATAGAATCGCAGCGGAGCTGGAACCGTCCTGTTTTCACCCAATCTCCCTTGTCGTTTCACCCTGCCGCCGCCGCGCCGAACCCATCCGCCTTGTCGTTTGAGCCTGCCGCAGCCGTGGCAACCCAAAACGACTGTCGTTTTGGCCGGACGCGGCGGCGGCAGGGTGCGAAAAGCAATTTTTTGGGCCAGACGCGGCGGCAGGAAGCCGAAATGGCTGTCGTTTTACCCAGACGCGG
>DMQW01000001.1:799-2150 GCA_003455565.1 Limisphaerales bacterium | reverse complement strand
GCCCGCCGCGAGCGCTTTTTTTACCCGCCCACGGTGGCGGCGACCCGAAACGACAGTCGTTTTGACTGGACGCGGCGGTGGCAGGGTGAAAAACCGTCATTTTCGCCAGAAACTGCCGTTTTTGCCCAGTTTCCCCGCTTACGGCGAAACCGCCCGGTAAAAGCGATGCAGAAAATTGGTGGCCAGCAAATCGGTGAACTGCAAGGTGTCGCTGGTGCCCACCGTGTTGGTGAAGACCGGCGGCCAGTTGGTGACGGCGACATTCAAGTTGGTCGTGGCCAGAATCCGTCAGGTGGTGTTGGTGGCGGCATGGAAGCTGAATTCAAAACTGTGGTTGCTGGACAACAGATTGGAGACAATCAAGACCGGTGGAGCCGGGGTAACGATGACCGTAAAGCTGTTCGTGGCGGACAGTGGCGGCACAACATTGTTGTCCGTGACTTTGATGGAATTGGTGTAGGTGCCGGGCAATGCGGCCGTGTTGGTCCAAGTCAGCACGTCCTAGTTGCTGTTGGTGCTGATTGAAAAATTATCCGACCAAACAACCGTCTCTGCGCACGCTTTGCCTGCCGCCAGCAACAGCCCGGCGCATAAACAGTCAAATAAATTTCTTAAACGATTCATTGCGGCGCATTGGTTGAATTCGTCTCGCGCAGTTTCTGCTCCAGCGCGGCGCGGGCACGGGCTTGCGCGTCTTTGAAGTTTTCAGAAACCGCGCCGCCGGGAACATTCGTTTCGCTGTTTTCGATGATGGCACTGGCGGGCACGACGGTGTTCGTGGGAATTACATCCGGTTCGGGATTGAAGAAGCCGTCGTATTGTTTGGTGTCGTTAAATTTCTTCTGTTCGCGTTTGCGCTGCGCGTCAACCAGTTTTCGCTCCTCGGCGGCGTCATCGGCGGCGGCCTGGGAAACGCCCGGCAGACGCTGTTCTTCCCTGATGGTATTCTTGGCGGAGAGTTCCGGGGTCTGCAAAACGGTGGGACGAATCAGCACGATCAGTTCCTGCCGGCCTTTGGAATCGGAGCGCTGCTTGAACAGGTTGCCGAGAATCGGAATGTTCGCGAGGAACGGCACGCCGGACTGGCTATGTGATTTGTTGGATTTGATGAAGCCGCCGAGCATGACGGTATCGCGGTCGCGGACGGCGATTTCGGAGTTCAACGTGCGTTTGATGGTGTTGGGCACGTCGCCCACACCGGTGATGGTGGTGAAACCATTAAGGTCATCAATTTCCTGCTGGATGTCCATGACCACCAGACCATCGGGATTGATGAATGGCGTCACATCAAGTTCCACACCGACCGACAACTGCGCGTATTGGACGCCGCCGCCGTAGCCGCCGTAGCCGC
>DMQW01000001.1:0-484 GCA_003455565.1 Limisphaerales bacterium | reverse complement strand
CGCCGTAGCCGCCGTAGCCGCCGCCGTAAGAGTTGCCAGTGACGTAAGGCACAGTATCGCCGACGAAGAATTGCGCGGCCTTGGCCTGCGCGGTCTGGATGCGCGGGCGTTGGATGATGCTCGCGTGAGTGTCGGATTCCGCCGCCGTCACCGCAACGTCCCAAGTCGGACCGATGTTGGCAAAATAACTCAAGCCGCCGGGCAGCGAATTGTTAAACGCACCAGCATTGGTTCCTAATGATGATGTGATCGTGCTAACCTGACTGGAGGAACCGTTGGAGTTGGTGCTGCTGGTGACGGTTCTCAGGAAATTGGCGAACGAATTGCCATTGTTCACGCCACCGCCGCCGATGACGCTGCCGCCCGGACTTAAAGCGGTTGGATTCTGTGCCACCGACACGCCTAAGTTGAAGGTGTTGCCAATCGTCACATCCATGATGACGGCCTCGATGAGCACTTGCGCGAGCGGCACGTCCAGCTTGGC
>DMQW01000083.1:12926-18913 GCA_003455565.1 Limisphaerales bacterium | reverse complement strand
CGTGGATTATGGGAGCCACCGCCAGGCGAGAAACGGATGCCCACGCGGTCAGCACCCCACACCTGCGTGACGGCGTCAGTTACTTCCAACGTGAGCCGGGCGCGATTCCGCACGGGACCGCCATATTCATCCGTGCGCTGGTTCGTGCCATCGCGGAGAAATTGGTCGAGCAAGTAGCCATTCGCATTGTGAATTTCCACGCCGTCGAAGCCGGCCGTTTTCGCGTGTTCAGCCGCGATGGCATACTGCATCACGATTCCCGGCAACTCCTCTTTGTTCAAGGCGCGCGGCGTGACATAAGGCTGCATGCCATTCTCCGTGAGCACCTGACTGGACTTCGGAGCGATGGCGCTAGGCGCAACCGGTAATTCGCCTTCCGGCTGAAAACTCGGATGCGAAATCCGGCCCATATGCCAGAGTTGAAGAAAAATTCTCCCACCCGCCAGATGCACCGCCTCGGTGACTTTTTGCCAGCCGGCGATTTGTTCATCGGTGTAGATGCCGGGTGAATTGGGACAGCCTGTGCCCTGCTGGGAAATTGCCGTGGCTTCGCTGATGATCAGTCCCGCCGCCGCACGCTGGGCATAATACTCCACCATCAAAGGCGTCGGCACGCGGCCCGGCCCCGCGCGCATTCGCGTGAGCGGAGCCATCACGATGCGGTTTGGCACTTCAAGCGCGCCCAGTCGAACGGGTGTAAAAAGATCGGGAGTTTTCACGATTTTGCCCCGAAGAAGCTGTCGTTTTTTGCCGTCGTGAACAATGGGGTGAACACCCCATTGCGCCCGCAAAGCATTCCGACTTAATTATTTTGCTATGAAAAAAAACAGAATCTCGCAAGGCGGGAAACCAGTCAGCGCGCCACGTCAACAAAAACAAAATCTTCGCCAACCTATGTTGGGTTTTTCATCGCGACTTCTGCTGACGGAGAAATCTTCGGCCAAAGTCAATCCGCTCATATTAGACGTGCAGATGGAAACCCTCATAATTCGCACCACGATGGTGACCGGATTTATGAAGGAAATTCCCGGTTACAGTCATTCCGGGATTAATGACTGAATCCGTCAATTGTCGCCGCACAGGAAACTCAAAGTTGAGGGGGCAGGCATCAGTTCTTCGTCGGTGCGCATGATGCGAATTGTGGCCCGACTGATCGGAGCCGAACACGACCGCGACAGGCGCACCCGCATCGGTTTGTCCTTTCCGTTTTACTATCGGGACTGCTGGCTTGCTTTCGCGAAAGCACGCTCCCAATCCCAGTTCCACAGTGCGATAAAAGTCGCCCAACGGCTGCAGCAATTTTTCATTTTGCCGATGCGCGAAGCGACGAAGGCTGTCAGCGTGCTAAAGACGGATTGAAGATCGCCGGCCCTGTTGATTTTTCGGGCGAGGCTCTTCGTGTTTGCAGCTTCACCGTAATTTGATGTGTCTGGCGATTTTGCGCACCTTTTTTCTTAAGCGATGTTTTCTCTCTTGCAGAAGATCCACTGTGTGTCTCACGACTCGCGGCGTCACTTCGTCAAAAAGATTTCTTTGTAAGCGATTCTGGGCGATGACGCAATCGTGATAGTCGCCGAGTTTTTCCTGGAGTTTATCGACTTGATTGATGGTGTGCCTCATGCGTTTGCCGGGAACAGCTTGAGTTAGTTGTAATTGATAGAGAAGTCTTTTGGCCTTTTTTCGCCAATCGTGAAATCGCGTCGCATCTTCGTTGGCAAGAGCTTTTTCACCCGATTTTTTCGTGGCGAGAAAAGCTTGGGCCAGCCGATCAGAAGGCGAGGGCCATCTGGAATTGATTTTGGCTCTTAGTTTAATATGTTTGATTGTCTTGAGAAGGATCGCAGCAGCCTGTCGCAGCGGTTGATCGGAGGTTTTGGTCATGGCCTGCCGGCTATCCAAGGCATTTACAATCCGGGCAAGCGCATTCCGATAGGCGGAATTTGCAGTTTTTCGGGAAAGCTTTTTCAGAATGGATCGTATGACCACGAGTTCACGCTGAGCGGCCAAAAGATGGGAGGCTTTCCGTAAATGCGAATTGGCCCGATTCATTTCCGATGAGGAAAAGGCTGGCCTCGCAAACCAAAGCAAAGCTTGCAAGTATTTAATCAAAACACGAGTATCGTGAACCGATTCGGGCAGGATTCTATGTGCATGCTGCGTAAGGCGGCGGGCTTGGATCGCCAGCTGTTCAAGCACACGAACAAATCCCTGCTCCACTTTTTCATGGGGCTGAAACGCGAAGGATGACGGAGCCGAAGACATGAAAGTCATCCAAGTTATTTGCTGACTGACTGCACTCCTGGCACCGGAACAGCGGTGCCTTCAAACCTGCCGGCGCGGAGATTGGCGAGGGCTTGATTGGCCTGGCTGGGCGAATAGCGCGTGGTTTCGGTCACGATGCCGGTCTCTAGCGCAAGGCGTAAAAAATCGATTCCATCCTGCCGTGTAAGATTGGCGACTGACACGAGCCGCCGATAAGGGAAGCTTGGGATGTTGCGCATATGGATGACCAGAGATAGCAGTGTCATTTGAAGAAGCGCCATAGGACCGCACATGGCAATCTATTGTTCCACCAAGTGGCCAGGGCCAAGGCGAGGCTGGAACGGATGAGGAGGTTCGTATGCGTTTGTTTTTTTCATGTTCTATTGTTTTCGTTTTTGTTCGCTGTTGGCCTCCGGTTCCAAGCGTGTTTGAGAAATCGGTTTCAGCGCAATCGGCACGGGCACTGATCCTTGACTCACCTCATCAATTCGCCCGCGCTGCTTCATGTGTTAATATCAAGAACTGTGACCTCTTTACAGAATACATGAGCTTCAAAGGCACAGTCATCGGGCAGACAGATGCTGCGTGAACCAATCACTGGCGAGACTCGCAACAGCCTCAAGCGCGCCCGGTTCTTCGAAAAGATGCGTCGCGCCGGGAATGATCTCCAGTTTCACCTGGCAGCGCATTTGGGCCATCGCCTCCCGATTCATATCAATGACGAGATCATCTGCTCCGCCGACGATCAGCAGCGTTGGCGCTTTCACATTCGGCAGCGCGCCGCCGGCGAGGTCGGGGCGGCCCCCTCGCGAAACCACCGCGCCAACTGCATGAGGCCGTCCGGCAGCCGCAACCAACGCGGCGCCGCCGCCGGTGCTCGAGCCGAAGTAGCCGATACGCAGATCGCGCGCGGCGGACTCCTGCAAGACCCAATCAGTCGCCGAGCCGAGCCGCTCGGCGAGCAGGTCAATATCAAAGCGCAAATGGGCTGTGCGCATATCCACGGCTTCTTCCTCGGGCGTGAGCAGATCGAACAGCAGCGTCGCCAGCCCCGCTGCATTGAGCGTCCGCGCGACGAAACGATTGCGCTTGCTGTGCCGGCTGCTGCCACTGCCATGGACAAAGAGGACGATGCCGCACGCGCCCGGCGGCATGGTGAAATTGCCGTCGAGCGTCGCGCCGCGCGCGGGGATTTTGACTTCTGTTTCCATGTTCAGAGTCCTTCCGGGTAAGTTTCCGGCAGTTCGCCGCGCACCCACTCGCTGTTGCGTTCCAGCGGTTCGAGGGCGCGCGTTTCATCGAGATGAATCAACGCGTCGAATTGTTCCGGCAGGCAGGCCTCAAAGTAATGGCTCCCCCGCTCGGTTTCTGGCCGGTAAATAACCCCGATCGCGCGCTGAAGCCGGCGTTCGCGGAGCAGCTTCGTCGCGGCGTTGGCCTCGCGCAGATTGAGCCAGAATCGCGGCACTTCGGTCGCATGAAAAAATTCTTCGTAGCTCCCCGGCAGGCCTGGCCGGACGCGGCGGCATTCGGCGGGCTCTCCCCAATCGCGCGCCGCGGTGACGGTGCCGGAATAAGTGCTGAAGCCGATCCCAAAGACGCGCTCGCCGAAGCGTTCGCGCGTAAGCTGGCCGACATTGCATTCGCCGCGCGCGCTCATATCGGTCGCGCGTGCATCGCCCAGATGCGAATTGTGCGCCCAGACGATGACCTTGCTGCGCCCGCTATCGAAATGGCCGATGAGCGCGGCGAGCGTCTCGGTCATGTGTTTATCGCGCAGGTTCCACGACTCCTCGCGCCCACGGAACATCGAGCGATAATAGCGCTCCGCATTCGTAACCAATCGCGCGTTTTGCTCCGCATAGAAGAATTCGTCCTTTGCGACCTGACCGTCGCGGCTCATGAACTCGCCGTATTTGCGGCGCAATTCGATAAGCTGGGCGACCACTGCCTCTTCGCAAGGTTCGCTGTGGCCGCGGGTCGTGGCGTAGCCGTAAGCCTGGGGGTCTTCGCCGAAATGCTCGAAGCAACTGTAGCGGCGACGCGCGCGGCGGGCCGCCTCGGCATCCACTTTGTCGAGATAGCCGAGCACCGATTCCATCGAGGCGTGCATGCTGTAGAGGTCCATCCCGAAAATCCCGGCGCGGGCATTTTTGCGGTCCGGATGAAGATTCCAGCCGCGCAACCAATTGACGAATTCGACCATCACTGTGTTGCGCCACATCCACACGGGAAACCGGCGAAAATCCCCAAGCGCCTCCGCCGCGCCGCGCTCGTTGGCGCGGCCAGTGACGTAGCGATGCACCCGCAACATGTCTGGCCAATCCGCCTCCAAAGCGACGATGCGAAAGCCTTTCTCCTCGATGAGCCGGCGTGTCAGTTCGGCGCGCGTAGTATAAAAGTCGTGCGTGCCGTGCGAAGCTTCGCCGATGAGCACGAACTGCGCTGCACCAGCGAGTTCGATCAATCGGTCGTAATCGGCGGCGGTGGAAATGCGATGCGCAGCCTGCGCGACGACGTCCGCCTCGCGACTCAGCGTGAGGGTGCTCATGGTCCGGCGTCTCCTCCTTCCGCGACGCTATTCGACGCCGCTGCGGCTTGATATTTCTGAGGTGATCTCGCGGCGGTCTCCGCACACTCTTTGGAGCACAAGCGTATGCCCCGTTGCGCTTGATCCTGATGTTGATGTCCCTCGAGCTCCACAAGTGCCATCTCGGGGCGGATTGGAGAGCCGCATACCGGACAGATGGTATTCCAGGTGTTTTCTTCCTTCATTTTGTTCCTCTTAGCGCACTCGGAGCTTTCGCACGTAGCCAGCCCGCTATCGTCACGGTGAAGGACTTGTCGTGTCGTTGCAACAACACAGCACTTGGCCATCTCACCCTTTGGTGCGTGAGAGTGCTCATGATCCATCGCCTCCTCCTGCCGCGCTCGCAAGCAGCTCGCGCACTTCCTCATCCGTGGTCTGGGAGAAGTCTTCGTAGAATTGGCCGACGGCGCGGAACTCCTCCGGCGTAATCACACAGACGATCTCGTCCACTTCTGCGCGAAACTCGGCGCAGGTTTCCGGCGAAGACACTGGCACCCCAACGACACACCGCGCGACTTGCCGCTGCTTGAGGGCCATCACCGCCGCCCGCATGGTCGCGCCGGTCGCCAGGCCGTCATCCACGAGGATCACGGTCTTTCCGCGCAAGTCCGGCGCTGGCCGTCCGTCGCGATATTCCGCCTCGCGCCGCTCCAGTTCGCGTGTTTCGTGCGCTGTCGCGTATCTCAGCGCGCGCTCCGCATCCGGCAGTTGCGCGACGATGCTTTCATTGAGCACCCGAACGCCGCCCGAAGCAATCGCGCCCATGGCGAGTTCTTCATAACCCGGCACCCCCAGTTTCCGCACGATGAAGATATCGAGCGGCACGCCCAATTCTTTCGCGACTTCATAAGCCACGGGCACGCCGCCGCGCGGCAGCGCGAGCACCACAACATTCGGAAGCCCCGCATACTTTTGAAAATGCGACGCCAGCACGCGCCCCGCATCACGTCGGTCGCGGAACCCAATGGTAGGAATTTGTGTTTTCATGGTGATGAAGAAAAATGGTAACTACTCAGGTGGATCGAACATCCAACTTCCAATGTTGAACTCCTCGAACCGAACCGCTGGAGCGTGGTCGTGCGATTTTTTCCTTCGATGTTGGATGTTGAACGTTGGATGTTCGATGTTCAATGTT
>DMQW01000083.1:0-12708 GCA_003455565.1 Limisphaerales bacterium | reverse complement strand
GTTCAATGTTCGATGTTCAATGGAAGTTGAATGTTGTTTCGGCGTTTTAGATTCGCCCGTAGCACGGTGTTTTTGATTAGCCTTTGTGTTTGAAAAACTGCACGGCGCGCTCGTGGCGCTCGGCCGCGGTTCGCGTCTTGAATGTGCCCAGGTTTCGTCGCTTGCCCGTGCGCGCATCGCGCTTGCGGGAATAGAGACGATACTGGCCCAACTTCAGCTTTCTAATCATGCGTCAAATCTCCTTATGACTTCGCGCGAGTCCGGGCCGCCTCTTTCGCGGCAGCCGAACGTTGCGCCGCAGATTTGTGACGCGCGCTGCTCCGGGCCTGACGTGCGAGTGCAGTGTGCGATGCGGCGCTATGGCTTTCGCGCCGCAATGCTTTCAACGTGGCGCGCGAACGTTTTACAGACGGCCTCTTCGCTGTCCCGCTTTGGCCTTTGGCGTAATCGCGAGCGGCGTGCTTGCGGGTTTCGGCGGAGGCCTGGCCTTTCTCCGGCGGCGGCAACTTCACCCCGGCCCGCCGGGCTTTGGATAATCCGATGGCGATGGCCTGTTTGGTGGAGCGCGCTCCATGCTTGCCTTCGCGGATGTGGTGCATCTCTTCCCGCACAAACTCTCCCGCCTGGGTTGAGGGCGATTTTCCTTCGCGCTTATCTTCGCGCGCTCGTTCGAGTGTGTCTGGTTCTGGCATAACTTTCTCCTTTTAGTTTTGGGTTTATGATTAACTAAATTGCTGCGCGAAATGTCCTGGCGCTTCGCGCGCTTGCTTGGCGGCAAACATTCGGTGGTTCGACCGCCTCGACAAATGAACTTTTTTAAGCCCGATCTTTTACTTGCCGCGCTCCTGATTCTTTCGCGCAACTGGCGCAACAATAAACGACGCCTTTCTCCTCTACGCCGTGACCGATGATCTTGCAATGACAATGAGGGCAAACAGTCGCCAGCGATTGAATGGCGCATTCGAAGGAATCAAACGTGTAGGTCTTGCCCGCCATCGTTACTTCGAATGATTTGTCGTAATTATTTCCGCAGGTTGCACATTTTCCCATGATACTGTCCTTTCATTACTGATTTTTTTTGTTGGTCGGTTTCGACTTCCTGGTTGCGGTCGGCGCTCAATTGCATTTCAGCTTCCAGCCAATCCTCCAAATCACGTCCGTGTTCTCAGCTGCGACTTTCGTAGATCAAGCAGGCGCAACAGGCGATTTCCGCGTGGGTGGGCTTTGGCCGGCTTTTCTTTTTCATCGCCATACAATCTTTTCCCTTCGTCTTCTTTGATTTAACTCCGCGAGTGGCCCGGTTCGGAGACTCGTTCCAACACCTCAGCCGCCAATTTTTCTTTGCCCGTCCGGACAGCGAGGTCACCTAACGAGACGATGCCCACCAACCGCTTTTCGCGATTGAGCACCGGCAAGCGCCGCACTTGTTTCTCCTCCATCTTTTTGGCGACGTCCTTCACGTCCTCATCGTCGAAACAGTAAATGACCTCGGGCGTCATGACCTCCTGGACGCGCGCGGTTTTTGGATCGTAGCCTTGCGCCACGCCCCGCACCGTAATGTCGCGGTCGGTAATCATCCCCACCAGCCGGTCCCCGTCACAAACGGGCAACATGCCGATATCCATGGACTTCATTTTTTGGGCGGCTTCGATCAGGGTAGTCTCTGGGCGAATGACTTCCGGATCGTGCGTGATGATTTCATTAACTTTCATGGTGTATATCCTTTTTTTTAATTTGTTGATTAACCCTGTGCAGGAGTGGGCTTTTCCTTGGCCGCCGGTTCATCGACCCAGTATCCTTGCCGATTGTAATGTCGATGCAGTCCGGTCTCATAATCCCGCGTCAGCAGAGACGCCTCCGTGTATTCCGGTGACTGCTTGATGTCCTCGCGGGAAAGATTGATGAAAACTTTCGACTCGCTCCAACTAACGCGCTCGATCCATTGCGGTGAAACCAGGACCTTTTTTCCCGGCCACCAGTTCTTTGTTCCGACGATCAGATAACGGATCGCCCACGTCTCGTCATCGATGATAAAATCCTCGACGTGGCCAATTTCGCCGTCCAACGCTTGGAGGTGGTAGCCCGTCACCTCGTGAGTGCTGCGCAGATGGCGATCCCACGCTTTCCCACCTTGGGTGGATTGTTTCCATTTGTTGCGGTCACGCTCAATGTAGGGATAATCTCCCCACATGGATGAGCCGCTCCAATACGTCGGCCAACCGTAATAACCATAGTAGTCATCCTCGAATTGGCGAGAGACGGGTTTGTCAGTGTTCAAGGAAGGACTGTCCTCGATCTGCTTTTTGGTCAAATCGACGGAAAGGTGCTTTTCGCTCTTAATCACGCTATTCAGCGCATACGGGGAAATCAGCACCTGCCTGCCCGTGAGCCAGTTTCCCGTGTCGGCGACCAGATAGCGAATTGTCCAGTGCCGGTCATCGAAGTAGAATTCTTTGACCTTCCCAATTTCGCCGTCGAGGCTGTCCAATTTGTAACCCTTTAGTGTTTTGGCTTTGCTTAGCATAATAGTTCTTTCGTTCTTTGCGTTTCATTTTTGTTCGGGTGTTGGCGTCCGGCTGACAGCGGGTTTGTGAAATTCGGTTTCATCGCGATCTGCACATGTGCCACCGCTCACATTGCGCCTTCGGGGGCAGCTCCGCCATGGGGTATAACCCTACCGTGGATTATGGGAGCCACCGCCCACCGAAAACGGATCCAGCCAAGAACTGTATTCCGTCGCAGGGTCGGAATTCCTTTTTTCACCGGCCATGCTGTTTTAGAGCATAAACGGGACGGCACAGGCTCAAGCCAACTTCACCACCATCTTGCCAATATTTCTTCCCTCGAAGAGGCCGATGAATGCGCCCACCGCCTGGCCGATTCCTGCCACCACGGTCTCTTTGTGCTTCAGTTTGCCGGCCCGGAAATAGCCGCCCACTTCTTTTTCAAATTCGCCCTGACGATCCAGCCAATCGCGAACGATCAGCCCCTTCATCGTCAACCGTTTGGTAATCATGTTAAAGAGATTGGAAGGGCCGGGCCGCGGCTTTTCCTCGTTGTAACCGGAGATGCCGCCACAGGCGATGATCCGGCCATGCACCCGCAAAGCCGAGAGCGCCGCTTCGAGCGTTTCGCCTCCGACATTATCGTAATAAACATCAATACCGTCCGGCGCCTCCAAGTTCAGTTGTTCGAGAATAGACCCGACCTTGTAATTGAAGGCGACATCAAATCCACATTCTTCCCGCAGAAACTTCACCTTTTCCGCCGAACCGGCTGACCCGATGACACGGCACCCGCGCAATTTCGCGAGTTGCCCGGCCACACTCCCGACCGCACCGGCGGCTCCCGAAATATAAACGACATCGCCGGCTTTAACCTCGACTAGATTCAACCCGACCCAGGCGGTCATGCCCGTCATGCCGAGGGTGCCGAGGTAGACTGAGAGCGGCTGAATCTCGCGGCTGACCGAATGCAACTCTTTCGGCGAAGCCATGAAGTATTCCCGCCAGCCAAAATTGGAAGTGACGGCATCGCCCGGCTTGAATTCCTTGGCGCGCGACTCGATGACCTCGCCGACGGCGCCGCCGTCGAGCGGTTGGCCCAACTCGAAGGGCGGAACATACGATTTTCCTTCGTTCATGCGACCGCGCATATATGGGTCTACCGACATGAAAAGATTGCGAACGAGCACCTGCTGGTCTTGCAGCGGTTCCAGTTCGGTCCGCGCCAGGGTAAAGTTAGCTGCGGTTGGAATCCCTTTGGGGCGGGAGGCCAGCCGGATCTCGCGGCTTGTAATTTTTGACATAAAAATAAAAATGCTAATCGGTGGCGCTCCTCGGCGACCGTATGAGCCACGCGCCAATCATGAAAAACAGAACCCCGTTCGCCAGCCAAAGCATGTCAAACCATAACTGATGCGGATGACCGGGGAGAACGTGATGAATCCCGAGAATCTGATGGTCAATAATGCCCTCAACGAAATTAAACAGGCCGCACCCCGCCAGCATTGAACCAAACAAAACCCGGCCCTTCCACGCCGGACCGGCGTGACGCGCGGCGCGAAATAGCATCGCCGTTCCAACCAGCGACACCAGCCAGAGCGCCAGATGAAAAAAACCATCCTGTGTATTCTCACGCTGAAGTTGCTCGATGGAGGTGGGCTGGCAATCCACGGTATAACAGATCAAATGATGCCAGCCGAGAATCTGATGAAGAATGATCCCGTCCGCAAAGCCTCCGAACCCCAAGCCGAGAACGATGCCTGCCCGAACCAATGGATTCTTTAAGGAACCTCCGAAAACTACTTTTCGGAGTTGGGTTGATGGTGGCAGTTCGGTTTTCGGTGTGGCTGGTTTCATGGTGGCTCCTTCCGTTGGTGTTTTCCTGACGTTTGATCCTTTGTGGTTGATTGGTTTTCGGTCGTTTCAGGTTTTGATCTTCGCTGTTCAGGCGGCGGCTTCAACCACACCATCTGTTCGTAGCGGGCCAGGTTGTAGATCAGGTTGATCAACCCGCTGGCCGCCGCGTTGCGCCGCCGCCCAATGGAAGCGCAGGTAGAATCCTTTCATCGACTGGCCCAAGTAGCCAAAGACGTGTTCGATGCGCGCGCGAAGCCTGGACTTCTGGCGATTGCTTTCCCTCCGATCCATAGGCTCGCTCCGCGCTGGAAGCTCCGCGCTGGAAGCCGAGCCGGAGGCTTTCTGCGCGTCGCTCAAAGGGCGGTTGCGGTAGGCGCACTCCCCCGAAAGCTTTCGGGGCTGTTTCTGCGCCAGCATCGCTTCGACGAAGCGCTGGCGATCCGCATTGTCCCAGAAGATCGGCTCGCGCCGGTCGCCGCGATTCAGGACGTGGCAGATCGCACCGGGATACTCGACTCTCAGCTTGCGGGCCATGACCGGAGAGTGGCCCGCGCCACTTCATGTGTCAATATCAAGAACCAACCTCTTTATGGAACGCAATTCGACTAGGCGTTTTGAATGCCATGCAAATTTGCGAGGTTTTTCAAAACTTTTAATGCAACTCTAATTCATCACGACTGGGCAACGGCGGAAATTTTTTGTGTGGTTCGGTTTGATACCAGAATGCGACGGATGCGATGTCGTCCTGCAATTGCAGATAGCGTCCGCCCGATTGCCAGCCGAGCGCCTGGATGGTCACTTTCAAATCCTTTTGAAAACGAATCGGGTCGGTGATGTGCCAACGGTATAATCCAAACCGCGTCTGGGACTCATAGTGTCCGTCGGGCTGGATGACTTGTGGCATTCCTGTGTAAGGCGTGGAAAATTTCGTGTAGTGCGGCTGGCCGTCCGGCCCTTTGGTGTCAAAATCATACGAGCCGCAAAAATAATCTTCCGTGCCCGTGCCGCAAATTGTCGGGAAATTTTTGTCGCCGTCCATGTAAAATTTGATTTCGCCTTCGCCCCACCAGCCCCGGTTATGCACGCCCCACGCGAGATAGGTGCCGACGTATTGGCCGCTGCCCTCAACGCCGTCCAAGATGGTATAAAGGCCCTTGTTCTTTAGCGGGTTTTCCCGGCGGAATTGTGCGTGAAAATAGGCCGCGTCATCCGGCACTTTTGTCAGCGTATAATTGATCTGGTAATAAATTGCCATCGGGCTGTCGTCGAGATTTTCCAGTGTGATTTTGCATTTTTTGTGGAACGGCATTTGCCAGTAACAATTGAAAGCGCTGCCCGGATTGACACAAACGGGCAATGAACTGATCTGGCAATAATGCCCCCAGCCGCACGCAAAAAAATCTCCCAGCGGACATTCCACCGAAGGATCGGTTTCATCGTCCCAATAAATCCGGAGAATGAACCAGCGCGTTTTGTCCAGCGGGCTGGGCGTCATCCATATCTGCTGAATTGCTCCCGGCCCGGAAATTTCCGCCAGTGTGAAAGTGGAATGAGGAGCAATTTGAACATTCGGGGAAATTTTCCAGCCTTGCCCCAGTTCGCGTGCGGCACCTCTGGCCGCTGGACCGTTGGTGGATATGCCGGCGTTGCCTTTTTCGCCCGTGAAATTTTCCGGACTGATGGAACGCGTTTGGGCAGGCGAAAGCCGATACAAATTCCCCAAGCCCAAATTTAATCCGTCAAACTGGGAATCTTGGGCATTAAGTCTCAAACTGAAATCAACCGATGCGCAAAAAATAACAAACAATTGTAAAAGATTCTTCAAATTTCTATTTTTTATGAAAATTCATTGCTCCACAATCAGGCAAAGCTCGAATAATGTCAATCATAGGTTCTTCTCACTGCACCCCCTCTCCGGGCGGATCACCCGGCTTGGACGGCGCGATGACCGCCGGATCCTGGTGGCCCTCCCGGGGAATGAATTCTGTCTGGCCGGCGCTCGACTCTTCTCTCGCCTTCCGGGCGAGCCGCTCGAAGCGCGCCTTGATTCGGTCCAGGTCATCCTCGGACAATTCCTCGATGTCCAGCAGTGTGTTTTGCGCCGCCTTGGTGGCCCGGATCAATTCATCGAGTTTTAACTGCACGGCTTCACTCTCCCGGTTCTGGGCGTTGCGAATCAGGAAGATCATCAAAAAAGTGATGATGGTGGCGACCGTGTTGATGACGAGCAGCCAGGTGTTGTCAAAACGAAACCATGGTCCGGCCAGCGCCCAGATCATAACCGTGGCGATAGCGAGGCCGAAAGCCATGGGATGTCCGCTCGTCCGCACCACCGCCCGGGCAAATTTCTGAAAGCGGCCCAGTAACCGGGTGCCCACCAGCCGTTCCAACTTTGGTCTGCCGTTGTTCTTCATTCAATCAAAGCCGTCAAGCTGCTTCACAACACGCGCAGAAAGGCCACGAGGTCGCCTTTTTCTTCCGCGCTCAACTTGGTTCCTAGAATCAGGTTGAAAAATTCCACCGTGTCCTCCAGCGTCAGCAGCCGGCCATCATGGAGGTAAGGCGGAGAATCCTTGATCCCGCGCAAAGGGAATGTCTTGATCGGGCCGTCCGCGCTGGCGACCAGGCCATTGATCGTCTTGGTTTTGAAAAACCGTTCCACTTGCAGGTTGTGCATCGAGTTATCGGTGTAATACGGGGGCGCATGGCAAACAACGCATTGCGCCTTGCCAAAGAAGAGATCCTGACCCCGGCGTTCCGCGACGGAGGCTTTCGCTGGATTCAATTTTCCGAAAATGTCGAGTTTCGGCGCCGGCGGAAAATCGAGCAGCTCCTGAAACTCCGCCATGAAATGAACCTGGCTGCCGCGCTCCAAAATATTGACGCCCTTTTTAGTCGCGATCACCGGATCGCCGTCGAAGTAAGCCCCGCGTTGTTCGAACTCCGTAAAATCTTCCACGGACTTCAAGGCCCGTTGGGAACCGAACAAGCGCTGGATATTCACGCCGCGCAATGACGGAGTGTCCAGCCGATGCCGGTGTTCCTGCGGCCGAATATCGCCGACCTGATGCGTCGCGCCGTTGGCATGGCCGTTGGCGTGGCAATCGAAACAGGCCACCCCGCGGCTCGGTCGCTCGGAGCGGCGGTCACTGGTTTGATTGAACTGTTGTTGCGGAAAAGGCGTCAGCAGGAGCCGCAGTCCTTCGATTTGCTTCGGGTTCAGAATGCCGTCGAACAACTCAAAGTAGTTGTCCATGGTCACGAGTTTGCCTTGCGAGACGTCGCCCAAGTCCAGGCGCGTCGTCAAAAAAATGGGGGCGGGAAACTCCGGGAGAAAATGGTCCGGCAAATCAAAATCCAAATCGAACCGCGTCAAATCCCGCCCTTCCTGTTTCTTGATTTCGTTAATCTCGAACTGCGGAAAGACCATTCCGCCTTCCGGGTGATTGGGATGCGGCAGCGGCAGAAAGCCCGGCGGAAAAAGATCGCCGCCGCGAATCTCTTCCGGAGTCATGGCGGCCAGCTTCTCCCAACTGGTGCCGGGTGCAAGCTTCACGCGGATGCCTCGTTGGACTGGCTTGCCGCGGGTCATGGTGACGTCGGGCGCAGGATCGTTTCGCAAATCGTAGCGTTCTTGCAGAAGATCCATCTGCCTTTTCATCACCGCCGGTTTCTCCGTTTTCATGCGGGACATTGTGGCGGAGAACTCCTCTTTCGGGACGACGGGTGCGTAGCTCGATTTTTGCTGTCCTGGCACTGTGCCGGCGCAAGACAAGGCCACCAGCCCGAATAGCATGTATTTTCTGTTTTTCATCTTCGTTTCCTGTCTCATTACCGTCTGTGCGAAAACGTTAATAAAAGCCGATCATGTTTCGTTCGCGGAGGATTCGTGTTGCCGAATGACCGTCAGCGATTCTTTGTCAAAGTCAGGGGCGCATTGGCGTGGATACCGGCGTCACTTTACCAAGGTAACAATGCCTTTGTAATTATGTAGGCGATAGAATTTGACCCGGCCTTCCGACGACGGAATGGCGTTGGCGGTGGTCAAGATGTTGCCGTTCTTTTCCGTCTGAGTAAAGGACAGTATTGATTCCTCCCAGACGCCGCTGCCCAAGTCCGACGTTTCCTCGAGAAAGAATGTCCCGCCATTGGGATCATCCCATATGAGATTTATGCCATTCGGCGACTTGTTGACCGATAGGACTGGCGGCATCACGCTCATGGACGGATCGTTGACTGGAATCGGGCCGTTGTTGCAGCCGCCAATGCTGGCAATCATTTCCGGTGTCATCGCATCATCGAAGAATGCGATGCTGGACGCATACACCTCGCCAGTTGTTCCTCCTGAGGAGGGCGAACTTAACACCGCGATGAGGGGGGTTGGATATCCATTTAGATAGGCTCCGCCTTGGCTGACGCCGGTGGGATAAACGGGGGGTTGGCCGTTCACATACACGGTGAAACCTTGCGCATCGGTAGTGCCTGAACCGACCACCCCCCCTAGGATTCCAGCGACCATCGCGACCCGGTTCCATGCGCCCAATTGCAGAGGCACGGAAGAAACCAGATTAAAGGGCGTGCCGCCTAGGGTGCCGCTAACACTCAGTTCTTCTGCACCGTCTCCGATATTAAGGAGTTGTTTTACTTGTATACGGTCCTGCCCACTGACTCCGCCGGGGAAAATGTCGAAGAGCGTGACGGGGGCGGTTGCGTTGCTGGGCGCGTAGAAATCCATAATGATCGTGTAATTGCTCGCAGAATTGTCGCCGAGCAATTGGCCGGTGGGCAATTGGATGAACGTGCCAGCCGGTAGATTCGTCGGGACATACAGCACGTTCGCGATCTGTCCACCAATGTTGGGCAGGTCGAAGTCACGGGTTGTGCCGAAGGAGAAGCCGAATATGTTCGTGCCCTCCATAATCAAATCCGGGCCGACAGTGGCTTTCATCGGGTTACGGATGTCAGAGAAGTTCCACCATGCCCACGGCCACGGCCAGCCTCGGGTGACGGTGAGTTTTGCGGGCGCGCTGGCGGTTCCGCCGCAGGAATTGGAAACAGCGACGGTATAAATGCCCGCGTCAGCATAGCCCAGCGGGGTGATGGTCAGGGTCGTGTTGGTGACGCCGTTGGGGTAGTGAACGCCATTCGTAAGCGGCAGGCCGTTGTGATACCACTGGAGGGTCAAGGGCGGAGTGCCCCACACGCTCACGCTAAACACGGCCGTGCTGTTGAGCGGCAGCGACTGGTCGCGCGTTTTTTGAAGGATGACGGGCGGAGTGCAAGTGCTGCAATTAATGGAGGCATCCGTGAATTCCACCCTCAGGGCGACAAGGACAGTGTTGTCAGGAGGCACTATGGGGGCGTTGGTAACAACGAAATAGAGCTTGTTGATTGCCGGAAAAGCAAGGAAGCCGGAGTTGACGGTAAAATACGTCCAGTGGTTGTAACCAATGGGTGCCATGGATGAGACTTGATTGGCAGGTGCCAGGCCGTTGAGATACATGGTTGCGCTGTCGTCAGCAGCCCACCGTCCGGAAATGGAAGCCGTCAACGGATCCATTCCCGGTGGTAAAACGAATTGATTGGTGTAGGTGTAAAAGCCGGGCGGGTATATGACGAAAGCCCATTCAACACCAGGAACAATCCACGCTGACGACGTGAATGGAGGGAGTCCCAAAACTATTGGGAAGACAATTGCATTGGGCGCATTGTAGTAGCCCGGACCCGTCGGCGTCCCAGCTGGCACAGGGCCGAGAGTATAATGGGGATCAACCGAACCCGTGGGATAAGCGTAGGGTAAGACGGCCTTGTTGCTGTCAACGGCGGTATTAAACATGACATCCAAAAAAGAGTGGGTTCCGCCGCTGGTCAGTGGGATGACAACGGTCGTTGCGTTCCCATTCAGGTCGGTGACTGTGACCGAAACCAAATTGCCGCCAGCAGCGATGGGTGTGCCCGCCGGAGGCGACTGGGTGAAGACCAATTGGTTTGAAGCCGTGCAATTGTCGGACGCGGACACCAGCGCCAGCACGTTTGGCACGATGCAATTCGTCACCGTCACCGATTTCGGATAGATGAGCGTGGGCGGTGTCTTGTCCTGGCCGCAGACGAGAACCTGGCACTGGCTGACGTTGTCGCAAGCGTCCCTGACGGTCACCGTGACGAGCTGACAAGGGCCGGGCACGATGGCTCCCGCCGACGGATTTTGAGTGTAAACCAACTGGCTTGCGGGCGTGCAATTATCCGAGGCGGACGGGCGGATCGTCGGAATCTCAAGCTGGCAGTTGGTGGTCAAGGCCACGATGATCCGGTTGGTCGGGCAAGTGATGACTGGCGGAGTGATGTCGCGGACGGTCACCGTCTGGCTGAAGGTGTTGCTGTTTCCGCAAGGGTCGACGGCGGCCCAGGTTCGGGTGATGATTTGGGTGCAGTTTCCATTAGTGACAGTGCTTAGGATTGCGACGGGTGTATTATTCCCGTTACAAGCATCAACCACGATCGGAGCATCGAAATTCCAAGGGGCGCCGCAATTGACCGTCTTGTTGGTGCCGCCGACGAATGCGGGCAATGCCTGACAGCCGGAGGTGTAAATTCGACCGCCACCAACGGTGGCTACGAGTTTGCTACCGTCGGACGATGAGGCGAACGAGTTCCAATTCCGGGCGCTTTCATGAGCTGTCCACGTCAATCCTGAGTCGGACGACGTGAAGAGTTGATCGCCACTCGCTCCCGCGATCAGTCTTGTTCCGTCGGTTGACGAAGCGACGGCTGCCCAGTTACGACTGGTGTCGCGCGGCGTCCAGGAGACTCCGCTGTCGATTGAAGTGAAGATCTGGTCGTTGCCGGCTGCTGCGACCAATTTAGTGCCGTCCGCCGAAGAGGCTACGGATCGCCAAAGCCGGATACTCTCACGCGATGTCCACGTCACTCCGGAGTCGGTTGAAGTGAAGATGTGGCCGCCTTGTTCCACCGCGACGAGCTTGCTTCCATCTGCCGACGAGGCGACGGAAAGCCAATTCCGATTGCTTTCGTGCGGTGTCCACGTCGATCCTGAATCGGACGACGTGAATATCTGGTCGTTGATTGGGACGGCGACGAGCTTGCTTCCATCTGCCGATGAAGCGACTGAATACCAATTCTTGTAAGGTCCGCGAGGGGTCCAAGTTGTGCCGGAATCGGTAGAGACGAATACCTGGTCTCCGTAGGGCACCGCTATGAGCTTACTGCCGTCTGCCGAGGAGGCGACCGAACGCCAATTGCGGACGCTTTCTCGCGGCGACCAAGTCGCGCCGTAATCAGTCGAGATGATAATCTGGGCAAGGTCTGCGACCGCGACCAGCTTGCTGCCATCTGCCGACGAGGCCACTGTTTGCCAAATGCGATTTGTTTCGCGCGGTGTCCACGTTTCGCCAGCAATGCATGGGGTGCCGGAACTGACGGTGACGGTCTGGCTGCAAGTATTGCTGTTGCCGCAACCGTCGGTAATCAGCCAGTTTTGCGTGATGGATTTAGGACAGACGCCATTGGTCACGAAGCCAGCCGATGTGATCGTCACGTTGGTGCTGCAGCAACTCGTGGCGGTCGGCAGATCAAACTTCCAGCCGGTGCCGCAATCCACCGTCTTGTTGGTGGCACAATTGATAACGAGTGGGATGGCACAGGGATTGTCGCAGCATTGGGTTAGTGAAACGTTGTCAATATGCGCACCGCCCTGGGTCGCTGTCGTTCCATCGGAAAAATGAGGCTGGCCCCTGAACGCAATGGTGATCGTTGACGCTGTGGGAACAAAGTTGGTGCAGAAGCTTATCCAGCCTCCGGCTGCGTAGGCGGCGGGATCCAAGGCCACCGAAAATAAGATGCCCCCACTGCTGAGGGTGACCGTAAAGTCGTTGTTGGGTGTGCCGCCGACCATACCAAAACGCCCGGTATAATCGAAGCAAAATGTCGCGGGACAGGTCGTGCTCAAGCCGGTTACCACTTGAGATACAGTTTCGTCAACGCTTTGGGCGTTAATTTCCAACTGGTTGGTGCCCAGCGAGGCGGGTATGCCCGAAACGGTGTTGCACCAGATTTCAAGAAAATTACTCGCAGCGGTCGTCCAGCCAGGCACTCCTGTGGTTGGATCCAGTGAGTTGTTGAAGGTGTTGGGAGTCATCGCCGGACTGGTTACTTCAAAACTTCCGTTGACTACGAGGTTCGGGCAGGGATTGGTGTTGGTATTCACGCCGGTTCGAATGGTATGGTTGACGGTATCCGCCATATAGACCCTGCCCGCGCCGTCCACCGCCACGCCTGCGGGATAATTAAATCGCGCGGCGCTGCCCGTGCCATCGGCGCTGCCCGAGAC
>DMQW01000069.1:5401-9072 GCA_003455565.1 Limisphaerales bacterium | reverse complement strand
GAATGAAAATAATCATCTCAAATCCGTTGTGGAGATGATGAAGATTGAACCCGATGGCGGCGGCGCGAAAAACACGGACGCCGCCGGACAAATCACCAAGTTGACCGGCGAAGAAGCGGTCTCGATGAATTTCTGGGGCTTCACGCCCGCGCTGTTCCCGCAGTTAAAAACGCAGTTCGAGGCGTTCCTCAAAAAGAGCGGCAACGAATTAAAGTCGGAGTGCTACATTCCCAGCACGGTGAACGATCTCGTCGTCGTCGGTCAGGCGAAGGTGAAAGTTTTGCGCACGAACGATTTTTGGTTCGGCGTGACCTATCGCGAAGACCGTCCGCAAGTTGTCGAGAGCATCCGCCAGCTCATCGCGCAGGGCAAATACCCGGAAAAACTTTGGGCGTGATTCACACCGATCGCCGCACCACGCTGTCGCGCTGCGCCCAGTCAGGATTCAGGTTCGGAAAATCCAGGTTGTAATGCAGCCCGCGACTTTCAGGACGCATCAATGCGCACTGCACAATCAATTCCGCCACCGTTGCGATGTTGCGCAATTCCAGCAAGTCCGCCGTCAGGTTGAAATTCCAATAGTAGTCGTGAATTTCCTCCTGCAAATTCGCGATGCGTTTCTGCGCGCGTTGCAATCGCTTGTTCGTCCGCACAATGCCAACGTAATCCCACATCAGCCGCCGGATTTCATCCCAGTTGTGCGAGACGACAACCATCTCATCCGCATCCGTCGCGTCGCCGGATTGCCACGCCGGAACTTTCAAATCCGAGTGCGGCTGCGGATTGGAAAGAATTTTTCCAGCCGCGCGATGCGCACAGACCAGCGCCTCCAAAAGTGAATTGCTTGCCAGCCGGTTCGCGCCGTGCAAACCCGTGCAAGCCGCCTCGCCCACGGCGAAAAGTCCCGCGATGTCCGTCTCGCCGTCCACATTCGTCACCACGCCGCCGCACTGATAATGTGCCGCCGGCACAACCGGAATCGGTTCCTTCGTGATGTCAATTCCGTAACGCAAACACGTCTGATAAATATTTGGAAACCGTTCGATGATAAACTTTGCCGGTTTGTGCGTGATGTCCAGCAACACATGATCCGCACCGCTTTTTTTCATCTCACTGTCAATCGCGCGAGCAACAATGTCGCGCGGCGCAAGCGATTTCATCGGATGACAACCGTCCATGAATTCTCTGCCGTCGAGTGATTTCAAAACACCGCCTTCGCCGCGCACGGCTTCGGAAATCAAAAACGATTTCGCCTTCGGATGATAAAGACACGTTGGATGAAACTGCACGAACTCCATGTTCGCGATGCTTGCGCCCGCGCGAAACGCCATTGCCACGCCGTCGCCCGTCGCGATGTCAGGATTCGTCGTGTAGAGATAAACCTTGCCGCAACCGCCCGTCGCCAGAATTGTCACCGGCGCGGAAAAAATTTTCACGCGCCCGGATTTTTTATCGAACACATACGCGCCCAAACAATGGTTCGTGCCGACGTAACCGAGCTTCTGGCTCGTGATCAAATCAATCGCCAGGTGATTCTCAAAAATCTCGATGTTCGGTTGCCTCGCGACTGCCGCGAGCAACGCGCGTTCAATCTCGCGTCCCGTCACGTCTTTCGCGTGCAAAATGCGGCGTTCGGAATGTCCGCCTTCGCGTCCCAGATCAAGCTGTTTGCCGCCGTTTTCGGACGGCGCGTCGCTCTCGGAAAATTTCATGCCCAGTTCGATCAGTTCCGCGATGCGCGCCGGGCCTTCCTCGACAATCGTGCGGACGACGTTTTCCTTGCACAAGCCCGCGCCCGCCGCGAGCGTGTCGCGCACGTGCGACGCGAACGAATCCTCCTTGCTCGTCACCGCCGCGATGCCGCCCTGCGCGTAATTCGTGTTCGACTCCGCGCGGTCTTTTTTCGTGACGATGGCCACGCGCCCGCGCGGCGCAACCTTCAACGCAAACGTCAGCCCCGCGATGCCGCTGCCAAGAACGAGATAATCAAATTGTTTCATTTGAAATTGCATAAAGTTTGCGGATTAAATTTGGTATTGTCAATCTGGCAATTTAGTGTTACCAAAGTCTTATGCAGACATTGACCTTGAAAATGCCGCCGGAACTTTCCGGCTGGCTGGAAAAACGGGCACGCGAACTTAACCGTTCCAAATCCGACATTGCCCGCGAGGCCTTACTGGCTCAACGCAACCGCAAAAACACTGAAAGTGCGGCGGCGCGGGCGGGCGATCTCGTCGGAAAGTTTGCCAGTGGAAAAAAAGATTCCGGTCACAAAAGACACCTCAAAGGGTTTGGCTCATGCCGGCCTATTTGACAGACTCTGGACCGTTGGTGGCTTTGCTGGACCGTTCGGAGCGGCATCACCAATGGGCGCGCGAACAGTTTGATCATGTTCGCGGGCCGATTTTGACTTGCGAAGGGGTCATTGCCGAAACGGCTTACCTGATTAATTCAGCCGGCATACCTCCGTGGAGCGTCCTTGAATTAGTGGAACGGGAAGTTATCACCATCCGTTTTGATCTGGAGTTGAGTCTCGACCGTGTTCTATCGCTGATGCGGAAATATGCGGATACGCCCATGGATTTTGTGGACGCTTGTCTTGTTTCCATGACGGAATCGAAACGGGATTGCCAGCTATTGACGATGGATTCTGATTTTCATGTGTATCGTCGCTTTGAACGGCAAACCATTCCCCTGCTCGCCCCGGCCCAATAAAATTCAGAGTCCCGCATTATCAATCAACCGCGTTTTGCCGAAGAACACCGCCAAAGCCATCTGCGTTCCGCGCTTCACTTGTTTTACCGGTTCCAGCGTTTCCGGATCAAAGAACTCCACATAGTCCAGCCGTGCCAGCGGTGCGGCGGTGATAAATTCTTTCAGGTCGGCTTGCAAGCGCCCGCCAGCAACGGACTTTTTCTTCACCGCTGCCTTGGCGGCCTGTAATGCGTGGTAAAGAATCACCGCCTGCGCCCGCTGTTCCGGGTCGAGATACTTGTTCCGTGAACTCATCGCCAGACCGTCGCGCTCACGCAGCGTCGGCGCAACGATGATTTTCACCGGAAAATTCAAATCCGCCACCATGCGCTTGATGATGGCCGCCTGCTGAAAATCTTTCTGACCGAATACCGCGACGTCTGGCAAAACGATGTTGAACAACTTCGCCACCACCGTCGTCACGCCGCGAAAATGCGTGGGGCGCGACGCGCCTTCCATCATTTGCGACAATTTTTCCTCGACGATGTAGGTGCTGAATCTATTTTCAAATTTGCCCGGATACATTTCCGCATCGCTGGGCGTGAAAACAACGTCCACACCAAGTTCACGCAGCAATTTCAAATCGCGTTTCAAATCACGCGGGTATTTGGCGAGGTCTTCCGTCGGCGCAAACTGCGTCGGGTTCACATAAATGCTCACGACGACTTTGCCGTTTGTGCCGACGCGTTTGCGCGCCGCGCGCACGAGGCTCAAATGGCCGGCGTGCAAATATCCCATCGTCGGCACGAAGCCGATGCGTGTGCCAGCGCGCTGCCATTTTTTGGCGAGCCGTTGCATCGCGGCGATGGAAGAAACGATTTGCATGACCGAAAAGTTACCGGCGAAACGCAGTCAATCAATGCAATTGTCGGCGGAGAAGTTTGGGCTGACCGACAGGTAAGCCCCACCAATAAAGG
>DMQW01000069.1:0-5251 GCA_003455565.1 Limisphaerales bacterium | reverse complement strand
TAGGGACGCGCTGCCGCGCGTCCCATTTTAAAAACAAAAGCCGCACAGATTGCTCCACGCGGCTTGCGGCGGTCTGTGACCGCCGAAACCCAGCGACGCTCACAGAGCGCCGCTACAAATTTACCGGCGCACAAAATTCAGCGGCGCGCTTTGCGGCATTTCGTGGGCGCAAGGCTGGTTGATAGGCGCGTCGGCTGTGCGGTCGTTGGGCGACACGATTTTGTTCGCGAGCATCCACGCTTCGACTTCCTCGCCGCTGATGTCGGGCAGCATCTGGCCGTTGATCTCGACGCACGGGCTCAACATCTGGCCGCTCTTCTCGATCATTTCCTGGCGCTGCAACGGGTCGTTGATGACGTCGCGGTCCTCGAACGGCAGGTCGTATTTGCGCAGCACGGCGCGGACGCCCTGGCTCCAGCCGCAGGTCGGTTTCAAATAGGCAACAATTTTTGGTTTGTTCATGGCAACACAGTGCCACATCCAAAAGCGCAGGGCAAATTTTTTAGCCAAGCTAAAAACCTTTTTAGTCACGGATGAAACACGGATAAAATACGGTTGAAAAATAAAAAATCGAGTGGCGGCTTTCAACTTTTTGACTTTTTTTCTAAATTTAAGAAAACACCTGATGGAAGCCGTTTAAGGTCTTGTCGTTTTGAAAATGCACTGTGTAATTCTTTAATACCAAATGCGGGGTCGTGGTGTCCTAGTTTGTTGATTTTGTCGCTTCTTCAATCAGTCGTTCAATTGTCCACGTCTCGCTGGTGAGTTTCAAGCCCATACGGCTTGAGTCACTTCCTCGGCCAGATGCGGGTCGCGCACCTGCCGCACGGCGGCGGAATAAACAAGGCCGAGGTGACGTTCCACAAGCGCGGCAAAGGCGGTTTCCGAGCCGTCCGCCGCAAACTGCCGCAAGAGTTCAAGGTCATTCATCACGCGAATCTATGTGTAAATGGACGCCAAAGGCAAAACCGGACATTTTATTTTTCGTGTTGGCGAATCGGTGTCGCACCGGCAAACTGGCGACGTGAATTTCCGCAACAAAATAATTGATTGGGACAAACTACCGGAGTGGCGCAAGGCATTTCGCGCTTCGGGCAAAAAACTTGTCGTCACGAATGGTTGCTTTGACATTTTGCACCTCGGCCATGTGACGTATCTGGAAAACGCGCGGAATTTCGGCGACGCGCTTTTGGTCGGCGTGAACAGCGACGACGCGACGCGACAATTGAAAGGCGCGGGCCGTCCGGTGAATTCCGAGACCGACCGCGCCTCGGTGCTCGCCGCGCTGCAAAGCGTGGACGGCGTCTGCATTTTCACGGACACGACGGCGACGAAATTTCTCGCCGCCGCGCAGCCGGACATTTACGTCAAGGGCGGCGATTACACTTTGGAAACTTTGAACCAACACGAGCGCGACGCGGTCGAGTCGGCAGGTGGAAAAATTATTCTGGTTCCGCTTGTTCCCGGCAAGTCCACGACTTCGTTGCTCAAAAAAATTTCGCGGCTATGATTTTTCTGACCTTTTCATGCGTTTCCTGATGCTCAACTGGCGCGACCCGAAAAATCCTTTGTCGGGCGGCGCGGAGCGCGTGACGCTGGCTTATCTCGTCGCCTTGGTCGAGCGCGGTCACGAAGTGTATTGGTTTGCGAATGATTTTCCCGGTGCGTCGCGCGAGGAAATTTTTCAGGGCATAAAAATTGTTCGCGGCGGCGGCAAAGGTTTGTCGGTTTTCAAAGCCATTCAATGGTATCGCCGGCAAAAGCGATTTGATCTGGTCATTGACCAGCATCATGGAATCGCGTGGTTCACGCCGTGGTGGGCCAAAACGAATTGCGTCGCCTACATTCACGAAGTTCTTGGCCCGATTTGGAATTCATTTTATCCGTGGCCGGTCAGCGCGGTCGGACGCTGGCAGGAACGCTGGACGCACTGGTTTTACCGGCGCGTGCCGTTTTTCACGGCGTCGGCGTTCACACGGGAACAACTGCTCAAACATGGCGTCCGCAGCGTGAGAATCATTCCCTACGGCGTCCACACGCGCGGCTTGCCGGTGCTGGAGGAGAAGCCGCTTTCCGCGCCGCTGCGGCTGATCATGGTTTCGCGGTTCGCGCCGAACAAGCGGATTGCCCATGGCATCCGCACGCTGCGTTGCCTGATTGACAAGGGGGTTGCCGCGAAGCTGACCATCGTGGGCACGGGCGAGGAGGAGGAATGGTTGAAGGCGCTGGCGGTTGAATTGCACCTGCACGGGCAAATTGATTTCATCGGGCCGCAATCGGAAGCCGGAAAGGACGCGCGGTTGCGTCAATCGCATTTCCTGCTGCACACTTCGCAGCGCGAAGGCTGGGGTCTCAATGTGATCGAGGCCAACGCGATGGGCACGCCGGCGGCGGTCTATCCCGTGGCCGGGCTGATCGAATCCACGCTGCATGATGAGACGGGAATTGTCGCTGAAAAGGAAACGCCTGAATCGCTGGCGACGGCCTTGATTGCAGTCCTGCAAACGCCGGAAAAATACAACGCCTGGCGGCTGAAGGCGTGGGAACGCTCGAAAACTTTTCATTGGGACAGGGTTTTGCCGGATGCCTGCGAGTGGTTGGAAGCGCAGGCGGTTGTCACGAACGGGCGCAAACCATGACGCGCGGGAAATTTCTATGATGTGGAAGCCGGGCGCGCTGCCAATGCGGCGCGGGTCATCTCGGTAATGAGTTGTTTGAAGGTGGTGGTGCGACGCCAGTTCAACAAACGCTCCGCCTTGGCGGGATTGCCCACCAGCCGGGCCGGTTCTTCCGATCGCGAGGCCATGTGAAAACTCCCGGCCAGCGGGCAGGTTGAAGGTTGGGCGGGTGGGAGTTTTATTGTTTCAGAGTTTATCGGTGGAGTTGATCAGACCAAGTAGTCCGGTGATAGAGTGAGTGACACGGGTTATCGGTTGGCGTCGGCCACTTTTTTTGAGCCCAAGCGTTGCCGCCGGGCTTTTAAGCCACTGCCGCCATCAGTTTTTGGAAGCTCACCAGGTTCAACACCCGTTTCAGGTTGTAGGCCAGCGTCGTCAGGCTCCATTCACACTGCACCTTCGCCAGTGCGCGGCCTGTGCGAGCAGGTCATCCAGCGATTCAAGTTGGCGGGGCGGTTGCAACGGCATGATTTTCGCGGACATAAAATTTAAGGGCAAGAACGGACGGAGAAATTTTTCACTTGGACGGTCTTGGTCGGTCTGATTAAATCCACCCGAAGCAAAATGAGCGAAGGCAAACAACCATTGACCGAACACGTGATCAAGGGCAATCGCGGCTTGGACAACTCCAAACTGGGCTGGATTGTCGCTGGCATTCTGGCCGTGCTGGTGGTTGTGGCATTGCTGCTCTGGGCCACGGCTTTGGGCAAACAGCGCGGACTGGAATCGCTCCGGTCCAAGCTGGATGATGCCAACGCCAGCCTCGCGAGCACCCTGGCCGACAACCAGAAAGACAAAGACCAGCTTGTGGCCCTGCAAACACAGGTTGCCGATTTGGCGAAGGAAAAGGCGACGGACGCCCAGATGGCGAAAGGGCTGGAAGATGAAATGCGCGCCGACCTCGAATCCAAGGATGTCACTATCTCCAAACTGCAAGGCAAGCTTACCGTGAACATCCTCGACCGCGTCATGTTTGATTCCGGCGAGACGATCTTGAAACCAGATGGTGAAACTGTGATGCGCAAAATTGCGGCCATTCTTGCCCAGCATCCTGGGCTTAAAATTCACGTCATCGGCCACACGGACAACGTGCCCATCCGGCCTGAAGCACGCATCCGATTTGCCAGCAACTGGGAACTTTCCAGCGCCCGCGCCCTGGCCGCCGTGCATTTTCTCACGGAAAAAGCGGGCGTTGACCCGCGTCGCGTCGGAGCCATCGGTTATGGTGAATATCGTCCCATTGCTGATAATTCAACACCAGAGGGACGGGCAAAGAACCGACGCATTGCCATCACCATTCTGCCTGATGAACTCGCCATAGCTGATACCGTCCCAGCGGTGAAACCGGCTGATTTCCAAACTCAACCCGTGGTGCCAGAGACGCCCGAACCGCCAGTGAAGTGATCTCTGATAGCTAAAAACAGGGTTTAAATCCCAAGTTAAAACTCTCCCCCCTCCATCCAAATCCATCGCAAAAAGCAAAGGAAATGGATGAAGGGGAAGAGAACAAGCTCATATCGTAGGGGCGCATCATTTTGCAGAGCGAACTGAACTTCGCTGCCGTGATTCGCGCTACGACGTCTTGGTGGCCTGTGCCATCCTCAAGACAAACTCACCGGGTCAATGTCCACGACCAGTGAGACGTCTTCCGGCAGCTTCAATGACTGGATGATCTGTGCCAACTCGCGGCTCAACGCGCTCATCGCCCGCGTCCGCAGCATGATCTGGTAGCGGTAAAAATTCTCCGCGCGCAGCAACGGCGCGGGTGCGGGCCCGGCGATGATCAGATCGCGAAACAGGTTTTTTTGGGGAGCACGCGCGCCTCGCGTGTCCTGTTTGACGCCTTCGTCAAACAGTTCGATGTCGTCAGCGGGGGCGCTGATGATTGCAGCCGGGGCGGCTGCGCTCCCCAAGATTTTTTCCAACTCGTGTTTCAAATGCTCGGCGGAGAATTTTACTTTTTCCTCGTTGCGTCCTTTGAGCGTGAGCAACGCAACGCGGCTGACGGGCGGATATTTCAGTTGTTCGCGGAATTCAATCTCCTGTTCGTAAAAACCCACGAAGTCGTGCCGCCGCGCGTATTGGATCGCCGGATGAAACGGCGTGAACGCCTGCACAAAAACTTCGCCTTCCACATCGCCGCGACCGGCGCGTCCGGCAACTTGCGTGAGCAGTTGGAAGGTGCGTTCGCCCGCTCGAAAATCCGGCTGATGCAGCGCGGAGTCCGCATAAATGATGCCGACGAGCGTGACGTTCGGGAAATGCAGCCCTTTCGCGATCATCTGCGTGCCGACGAGAATGTCAATTTTGCCCGCACGAAAATCGCCGAGGACGTGGCGGTAATCGTCCTTGCGCTTCATCGTGTCGGCGTCCATGCGCTTGACACGCGCCTTGGGAAATAATTTTGCCAGCACTTCCTCGACCTTCTGCGTGCCGGTGCCAGCGAAACGGATGGCCGGATTTTTGCATTTCGGTTCCGGGCAGACGGACGGAACTTTTTCGTTGTGACCGCAGATGTGGCAGGAAAGTTTTTGCTCAATGCGATGGTAGGTGAGCGACACGCTGCAATTCGG
>DMQW01000411.1 GCA_003455565.1 Limisphaerales bacterium | reverse complement strand
CGCCAAAGACGAACTTTTACACCCTGAACGTGGGCGCAGTTTTTATTCCTCAAAAAATCTGGAGTCCCGCCGGAGCGAACATGAATTGGTCCACGGCGGGGAACTGGACTGCGAGCGGCGTGCCAGTCTCGTCCAACGACGTGGATTTTTTTAACCTGGGCACGGTCGCCACAGCGGGCACCGTGGACAATGTTGTTGATGCCAGTCTGACCATCGGCTCGCTGACTTACGGCCAGACGAATGATTTTCACACCACGCTCATTGCTTCGGGAGCGACATTGACCGTTGGTGGAGACGCCAACGGTTTGGTCACAGGCACCGGCACAGACCCCGGTGACGGCCAATTGACGACCGCCGCAATCACCGGCGCGGGTGGCGCGCTGGCCGTGACCAACACGAGCGCCAATGTGTATGTCGGTCAGTCTCATCCCGTCGTTTACCCTTTCGTATCCAATTCAAAGGCTACTTTGGATCTGTCGGGGCTGGACAAATTCACGGCGACGGTTTCCCGTTTGCTGGTTGGTGTGGACATTTCGATCAAAGGCTCGTGCGGCGTGTTGAATCTTGCAAAGACAAACACAATCACCGTGACCGTCGGATCACCCGCGCCGCAGATTGATGTTGGCGATAACTCACAGTCTGCCGGGTCGCCGACGATCCCGAGCATTTTGAGTCTGGGGCAGACGAACGGAATTTTTGCCGATTCCATTGCTATTGGTCGCGGCAAAACCGACGGCACCGGAGCCTCGATGGTTTTCAACAGCGCGTTCACTTCTCCGACAGCTTATTTCCGCGGCACGAACGGCGCTTCCAGCCGCGTGGGAACTTGGTTTATCGGCGACGGCTATGGCAGCAAAAGTTATTATGCGTATGGCACCTGTGATTTCAGGTTGGGAACCGTGAATGCATTGGTGGACACGATGTATGTCGGCAGAGGTGCATCCACGGCGAATGGCAGTGGAGCTAATAATCCCGGCACCGGAACGCTGACTTTCAATGCAGGCGCGATTGACGTGAACACTTTGGAAGTCGGATATTCTCTCACCGCCACAGGCACGGGAACAGCGAACGTCAACGGTGGTTCGCTTCTGGTCAATACGTTCCTTGAGCTGGCCCATGGCAGCGGTTCATCCGGCACGCTCAACATTTCCAACGCGACGGTGACGGCCAATGCTGGCATTACCATCGGCGGCGGCACGGCCACGATCAATATGAACAGCGGCGGCATTCTCACCGTGACCAACAACGGCGTCACAATCGGGACGACGGCAAATCCGCTCAACACATTCAGCGTTGCCAACGCGACGCTCAATCTGGCCGTTCAAAGCACCACGCCCAATGTCGCAACCGCCAATCTTACGGCTGGCGGCGCCGCCAACACAATCAACATCAGTTCCGTGCCTTTGCTGCCAGGTTTTCCAACTCAATTTCACATCATCCAATACGCTTTGAACGGTGGCAGTGCCAGCGGCGATTTGGCGACCTTCACTCTTGGCGCATTGCCCTCCGCAAGCCCGGCTTACGGCGCTTACATTTCCAACAACGTGGCGAACAATTCCATTGATATTGTTTTCACCAACGGCCCATTTGTTCCGGCGCTCACTTGGGACGGCACGCCTACTGGCAACTGGAACATAACCACGACAAACTGGAGGCCGAATAGCGGGCCGGACACGGCTTACGGTCAGGGCAATTTTGTGACCTTTGACGATTCGCTGGCGGGAACGCCGAATGTGAACCTGACGACGACACTGACTCCCGCCAGCGTCACCGTCAACAACGCAGCGGTCAACTATGTCTTCAGCGGCGCTGGCAGCATCAGCGGCGGCACCGCTCTGATCAAGAATGGTTCAGGCACGCTGACCCTGTCCGAGACGGGCGGAGATAATTTCAGCGGCGGCATCATCGTCAACAACGGCACGGTGATTCTCGCCAATGCCAGCAGCACCATGTCTGGCGGAACGACCATCAATGCCGGAACGGTTCAAGTGGGCAGCAACGACGCGAGCGGTTCACTGCCTTCAGGCAATGTCGCTGACAGCGGCGCATTAATTTTCGACCGCGCAAATAATATTTCGGTGTCCAATGCGATTTCCGGCGCGGGCACATTGACGCAGAACGACACCAACGTCGTGACCTTGAGCGGCAACAGCACGTTCGCCGGCACGGCAACTGTCGCGCAAGGCACGCTGCAAGTCGGCAGCACCAACGGGCTGGGGACAGCGACGAGTGTCACTGTCAACAGCGGCGCGACATTCGATGTCGGCGGTTTCGCGTTGTTTGGCAATGGCAATGCCGGTTTGGTCGTCACCGTTTCCGGCGCGGGCGGCGGCGGCAACGGCGCCATCATCAACAGCGGTTCCGATCAGTCGAAAGTCTTGCATACGGTGACGTTGACCGGCGACTCGACCTTCGGCGGCACCGGTAACTGGGACATCCGCAATTCAAGTGCCAGCACTGCTACGGCGGACGCCCAGTTGAACGGTGCTTTCAATTTGACGAAAGTCGGAACCAATTCCGTCACGTTCCGAGGCGTCACGGTGGATACCGGTTTGGGCAACATCAATGTGCAGTCGGGCGGACTGACCATCACCGCGACGGCAAGCGCACCGCTCACCTCGCTCGGCAATTCGAGCGCGACCGCGACGGTCTTTTCAAATGCCACGCTGACGTTGGACACAATAGGAAATATTCCGGCCAAGAATTTTGTTCTGACCAACGGCGGAACTCTTAAATGCAGCGGAACCAACACGCTCAACAGTCCGCTGACTCTCGCGGGCGCGGCCAACAACACCATCAGCGTCGGTGCCGGCGCGCAATTTACGGTCACCAGCGTCATCGGCGGAACCGGCGGCTTTTCCAAGAACGGTTCCAGTGTGTTGTTCCTGACTGCTTCCGATACCTACACCGGCAATACCGTTGTGAATGGAGGAACATTGGCATTGTATGGTGGCGGTTCTGACGGCTCGATTGCTTCCAGCACCAACATCAATGTCACTTCCGGCGCGACCTTGGATGCCTCCGGTCGCAGTGATGGGACACTGACGTTGGCAAGTGGCCAAACTTTGGATGGCGGTTTGGTGGGCACGAATGGTTCGGCGACCATCAACGGCATCCTTTTCGCCAGCGTCGGCACGACCGTCGCGCCCGGCACAGGCTCGACCAACATCGGCACGCTCACCATCTCCAGCAACGCGACGCTGCAAGGCACCACCGCGATGAAGCTGAATGCTGCGGCTGGAACAAGCGACCAGCTCGTCGCTTACAGCATCGCTTACGGCGGGACCCTCACGGTCACGAATTTTTCCGGCACGCTGACCAACGGCCAGAGCTTCCAACTCTTTGTCTCGTCGAACGGCTACACCGGGACATTCGCCACCGTGGTTTTGCCATCCGCAACCGGGCTGACTTGGACGAACACCCTGACGACCAATGGCCGGATCACCGCCGGAGGCGTGTCGGGCCCGGCGGCTCAACCGATCATCACCAGCGTAAGTTTGTCGGGAACGGATTTGGTGATCAGCGGCACGAACGGAACGGCCGGCCAGCAATTCACCTTGCTGACGAGCACCAACGTGGCGCTGCCTTTGAGCCAGTGGACGCTGATTTTGACGAACACGTTTGCCAGTGGAAACTTCAGCATCACCAACACGGTGAATCCACTCGCGCCGCAAAACTTCTACATCTTGCGAGTGCCATAGGTTTTATGGCGGGCAAATAATTACTGACCGGCCAGCCGCGCGAAAATCAAAACTTTAGGAACAATGTAATCGTCCGCCGGTTCGACCGTCGCCCAACTGCTCACGTCGTCCGGGTATTGAACGCCGTTGCCGGAAACTGCTGCGAGGGGGTTTTTGCCGCCGGGCCACGGGGTTGGCCGCGCGCCGTCCGGCACGCCGCCGATGAGCGCGCCGCAAAGTTTCAACCATGCTTATCCGGTTGGTTGACAAACCCCCATTCCGGTAGGGCCGCGCTGCTGCGCGGCCCCAATATCATGGCGACGCGGCAGCGCCGCCCTACCTTAAAACTGGACGGACACAAACAATATGCCGGCTTGGTATTACCGCGTGTCGCTTGGACCATGAGTGAATTAAGAAATGGTGGTGGTGGTTTGCATTTTGAACCACCACACTGGGTTGCGTAAAAAAAATATGACGATCCAAAAAAATAAAGTTCGCTGGGGCGTGCTTGGCTATGCGCGCATCGCGCGGGAAAGTTTAATCCCAGCCATTCAACGTTCGGCGAATTCCGAATTCCACGCGATTGCTTCGCGCGAAGAATCCAAACTGGCCGAGTGCCGCGCGCGTTTCAACGTGCCGAAAACTTATCGCAGTTACGACGAACTCCTGCGCGACCCGGAAGTGGATGCCGTCTATGTTCCGCTCCCAAATTCGCTGCATCGCGAGTGGACGATCAAGGCCGCTGAAAAAGGGAAACACGTCCTTTGCGAGAAACCCATTGCGCTGAACGCAGCGGAGTGCCGTGAAATGATTGCCGCCTGCGCCGCGAACAAAGTCACGTTGATGGAGGCGTTCATGTATCGCTACACCGACCGCACCAGCAAAGTGCTGGATGTCTTGAAAAGTGGTGTCCTGGGAGAAATCAAATTTGTCAGTTCAACTTTTCGTTTTCTGCTCGCGAATCCGGCGTCCGTTAAACTCAAGCCCGAACTCGGCGGCGGCGCGCTTTACGACGTGGGCTGCTATCCGGTCAATTTTGCCGGGATGGTGGCGGATGAAATCGCGGGCAAGGCAGGCAGTTCGTTGCCAGAATCCATTTCCGCTGAAAGTGTGCGGACAAACGGCGTTGACATGATCTTTTCCGCGCTGCTGAAATATCCGTCGGGACTGATTGCATCGCTAAACTGCGGATTTAACGCACAGAAGCGCATATTTTCGGAAATCATCGGAGCGAAAGGCGCGCTCGAAATTCCCGACACATTTTTCGACAACGCCGGCGTGCTGACATTGACCGTCGGCGAGGAACGTCGCGAAATTCCGGTTGAGCAGAGCGACCGTTATCGCCTCGAAGTCGAAGATTTCGCCGATGCGATTTTGAAAAAAT
>DMQW01000277.1:37792-41843 GCA_003455565.1 Limisphaerales bacterium | reverse complement strand
ACGCGGCGACCACGCTGCTGGCGCTCAATAAACTTTTCGGCCAGCCGCTTTCTCTGGCGAAGCTGGACGAACTCGCCGCCGGCCTCGGCTCGGACATCCCGTTTTTTCTTTACTGCAAGCCGGCGCTCGCCACCGGGCTCGGCGAAAAAGTCGAGTCGCTCGAAAATTTTCCGGCGTTGCGCGGCAAGGTGTTTTTCCTGATTCATCCCTGCTTCGGCATTGCGACGCCGTGGGCTTATCAAAACCTCGCGCGTTTTCCCGCCGCGTTGAATGGCGAAAAAGGCCGCGCGCAAAAACTGATTTCACTTTTACAAACGAGCGATTTGAAAACGGCGGCGCGGGAATTTTACAATTCGCTCGAAGCACCCGCGCTGGACAAATTTCCCGTGCTGTCGCTTTATCAGGAATTTTTGCGCGAACACGGCGCGCTGGCCGCGCTCATGTCCGGCAGCGGCTCGACGACCTTTGCCATCGCGGAAAATCTGGCGGCGGCGGAATCGCTCGCGGAAAAATTCAAAGCGAAGTTCGGGCAAAATTGCTGGACGGCGGTCGTGCCGGTTTGAGTTTGGCAGGGCTGCGCTGCGCGCAGCCTCGGACGACCCGCAGGTCGTCCCTACCTGGATTTTTTGAATCGCGCCAGCGCGAACGCGGTCATTTCCTTCGCCGCCGGAATTTTGCACGCCAGCGCGGCGAGCCAGTAAACTCCTCCGGCGATTCCCGCCGGCACAAACACGGCGCCAATTTTCAGTGCGATGGAAGCGTGACCAAAAGTTTGTTCCCAATAATTCCAGCCGCCCCACGCGATGACGCCCGCCAAAACTGTGGCGAGCGCCAGCGGACGCAGCGTGCCGCGCAACGATTCCATTTCCAGTTTGCCGAGTTTTTTTCGCAGCGCGAACAGCAGCAGACCGACATTGACGAGCGAGGTCGCGGTGTTGGCGATGCCGAGCCCGCCTTGTTTGAGCGGCGTGATGAGGACTGCCGCCAGGATAAAATTTAGCGCAAGACAGACCAGGCTGATTTTCATCGGTGTCCGGGTGTCGCCGAGCGCGTAAAATGCGCGCGCCAGAACATTCACCGTGGAAAATGCGACCAGTCCCGGCGCAAGGCAGACGAGTGCGAAGGATGCGCGTTGAGTCGAGGCGGCGGTGAATTTGTCGCCGTGTTCAAAGAGCAGGCGGACAATCGGTTCGGCCAGCACGACGAGCAGGATGGCGGCGATTAAATTTGCGAACAACAGCGTGCTGATGCCTTGCCGGAGCGTCGCGCGAAACTCGGGATAATTTTTTTCGATGGCCAGCGCGCTCAACGCCGTCAGCAGATACGTCGCGAGCGAAATGCCAAACATTCCCTGCGGCAGTTCCATGAGCCGCACGGCGTAGTCAAACGACGCGTTGATCCGGGGATCAATCCAAACCGCGAGGATTTGGACAAGCATCACATTGATTTGAAAGGCCGCGACGCCAATGGTGCCGGGAATCATCCGCGTCACGACGAGGCGCACCGTTTCATTTTTCCACGGCGAAACCCAGTGATAGCGAAAGCCTTCGCGCCAGAGCGTCGGCAGTTGAAACGCCGCCTGCGCCACGCCCGCCGCGAGCACGCCGTAAGCCAGCGCAAAAATTTGTTCGGACAATTGCACACCCATGTGCGGCGCGAGAAACAAGACGGACGCGATCATCACGACGTTGAGCATCGTTGCGCCCATCGCGGGAATGAAAAAATGGCCGCGCGCGTTCAACATTCCCATCAGCGCCGCCGCGAGGCAGACGAGCAGCATATACGGAAACATGACGCGCAAAAGGTGCAGCATGAGTTCGGTTTTTTCACTGAACTGATGCACGGCCAGCGCGAGCGAAATGCCGAGCATGACCAGGCCGATGATGGCGCTCGCCGCCACGACGAGGCCGGAAATGACGGCGTTCGCCGCGCGCCACATTTCGATTTCACCGTGCGTCTTTTCTTTCTCCTTGAAAATGGGAATGAACGCCGCCGTCAGCGCGCCTTCGCCCAGCAGCCGGCGGAACAGATTGGGAATGGTGAATGCGAATTTGAACACGCCGGCCACCGGCGTGTCGCCCATGAACTGCGCATAAACAATTTCGCGCACCAGGCCGAGCACACGGCTGAACAAGGTGGCGGCGGCCATCGCGCCGGAGGCTTTCAACATTTTCGACATCGCGCGGGATTCTCACGCAAAGTCGCAAAGTCGCAAAGTTAAATTGCTAATCCGGTGGGGCGAGGCTCCTGACGAGCCGTTGCGTTTCTATGCTTAAGCCGGCTTGCGAGAACGCTCGCCCCACCAGCTCAATTGGAAATTGGCATTTGGCCGCCGCCGATTTAATCTGGCCGTGTGAGCATCATTGATGAATTGAAATGGCGCGGCCTTGTCGCCGACTGCACGGACGCGGCGGAATTGGAAAAGAAAATCGCCGCGCCCGTCACGCTTTACTGCGGTTTCGACCCGACCGCCGACAGTTTGCACGTCGGCAATCTCGTGCCGCTGCTCGCGCTGCGGCGCTTTCAATTGCTCGGCCACCATCCCATCGCCGTGGCGGGCGGCGCGACCGGTTCGATTGGCGATCCCAGCGGCAAAACCGCCGAGCGCCAGCTCCTCACCAAGGAAATTCTCGACCACAACATCGTCAGTGTGAAGGTGCAACTGGCGAAGCTGCTCGATTTTGAAGCAAAACAAAATCCCGCGCGACTGGTGGACAATGCGAGTTGGACGCAAAACATTTCATTCCTCGATTTTCTGCGCGACATCGGAAAACATTTTTCCGTCAACCAGATGGTCGCCAAGGAATCCGTCCGCGCGCGGATGGAAGACCGTGAGGTCGGCATCAGCTACACCGAGTTCAGCTATATGTTGTTGCAGGCTTTTGATTTCATGGTTTTGTGCCGCGACCAGAATTGTGAATTGCAGATTGGCGGCAGCGACCAGTGGGGCAACATCACGGCGGGAATTGATTTGTGCCGGAAAAAACTGGGCAAAACCGTCTTTGGCCTGACGCTCCCGCTCATCACGAACGCCGACGGCTCCAAGTTCGGCAAGACGGCGGCGGGCGCCATCTGGCTCGATCCGAACAAAACAAGCGTTGAAGATTTTTATCAATTCTGGATTCGGACTGATGACCGCGATGTCATCCGCTATCTGAAGTTCTTCACGTTTTTATCGCGTGACGAAATTGAAGACCTAGAACAACAACACAAATCCAAACCTGAAGCCAGAATTGCCCATCAAGCGTTGGCAAAGGAGTTGAGAAATTTGATCCATCCTTCGACAGCCGGAGTGGCCGAACGTGCGAGCAAGATTCTTTTTGGAACACATTTCGAGAATTACACATCGGATGATTGGGAATTTCTGGCCAAATATTCGCACTCCCTTGAAGTAGAAAAGGCAAAATTGATTGGAATGCCCTTGGTTGAGCTTTTGGTTCTCGCCGGCCTGTCTCCCAGCAAAGGGCAGGCGAGAAAAGATATTGAAGGGCGGGGAATCAGCATCAACAACAACCCGCCGCTGCCAAACTTTGGCTACATTATACAAGCCGGCGACCTGCAACTTGATAAATACTTGCGTCTCCGCAAAGGCAAAAAGAATTACGTCGTGGTGACGGCGAAGTGAATTCCGTAGGAGCCGACGTGAGGAGGCTCTGACTAAATAGAGAAAGTTAGAGACTCGTCACCTCGTCTCCTACAACCGAGTCAATAAACCAAAACCAAAACCGCCGCCGCTTGCGCCGACTTCACCACCTCCTCAAACGATTCATCCTTCGTGTTCGGCTCCTTGAGTTTCGCGGCCACGTCCGGCACCGACTCCAGGAAGCTCAAGAGCAGGCTGCTCTTCACCGCATAATTCACATTCTCCGGCAATTGCCCGGTGGCGTCCAGCGCGGCCTTGGCGCTCAACTTGGCCGAGACGATGCCCACCACGTTGCCGCGCTCATCCACCAGCGCCCCGCCCGAATTGCCCGGCTGCACCGGCACGCTGATCTGGAAATAGCGCGGGTCATCCGCCGCGCCCGCCAGCGACGCGATTTCACCCTTGGCC
>DMQW01000277.1:34120-37620 GCA_003455565.1 Limisphaerales bacterium | reverse complement strand
GACGCGATTTCACCCTTGGCCAGTTTGGGCGAAAAACCCTGCAACCCGATGGACGGGAAACCCACCGTGGCCACCGAGCCACCCAGTTTTACCGTCCGGCTGGCGGCGATGGGCAAAGGCTTGAAAGTTCCAACCGCTTTGAGCAAGGCAATGTCATTGGCCGCATCCACCTTCACTACCGTCGCGTCTATCAAGCCTGTGCCCGTGAGCAAACGCACTTTGACCGCACCCTTGACGACGTGATAATTGGAAATCAAATAACCATCGTCCGTGATGAAAAAGCCGGTGGCAAAAACTTTGGAGGAACTGTCGGTAACCTGAACATCATGAATGTCCGAATCTTCGCTTAACTTGCGCAAATCAGGATACGTTTTCACGAGTGACGTATCTTTCCCATAGAAACTGGTGCCGGAATTATTCAAATTATAGAAGACCCAATTTCCGTTGGGCCAAAGAACCACTTTGCTGTCGCCATTATCTTCTACAATGACGCCGTTTCCGTTTGTCAGTGTTAAACGATAGACACGTGCGATCTTTCCATTCAATGCGCATCCGTTGACCGTAATTTGGATTGATGCTGGAAACTCATACCCTATTTTTATAGGAGTGCCATCCACATATTTCCCTGAGGCTATGAGCCCGTGATAATTTTCTGGGAATTTGAGTTGATTAAAATAGGAAAAGAACTCGTCAAAAGAACCATTTCGAGTCTGACCTGATTCGAACCTTATCTGTCCCTCATCGTTACTGTCACGAGTGATAGATACGTTTTTGCCGTCTGATGATTGACCGTTTATTTCAAGAACTGCTGTGCATCTCAGATTTGGACGGTTTTCCTCAACGAAGAATTTGTTTGGTTTAACAAATCTCAGTGGAATTGAGTGAGGTGGTTTGTTTAGTGCCGATTGCCAAAGAATCTGATTGTTTTCGAGGTTAATGGTTATAGTTCCCATGACATTATGCGCCGTATCGGTGATGGGGCCGACTCGCGCAAAGCATAATCTCACTTCGAAAGTTTTAAGTTTTGCCCTCGAATCAACAGTGTTCGCGCTCCGAAGCGAGTCCTGCTTGATAGTTTGGTTCGCACATCCGCAGACAAAAAAAGAAATGGCTGCGACAACCAGTGCGTAGGCGATGCTAAATCTCACCAATTTCATTTTCATGCCACGAGCTTAAACGGTTTCATCCCGCTGGCAAGTGCGGCACGCAATCAAATTAAACATGATAAATATGAGTGCCTTCCGGTAGTTCTCGCGGCAGGGGCATTTCAAAATGTGGTTCAATGGGCGTGACGATTTTCAAAAAGAAATACTTCAAATGAAAGAACGCTGGAATACCGTCTAAATAGACTGTCTCCAATTTTACAGTTTCCTTACGCGCGTCAGCACCAAGTTTCAAAGCCTCCATCATTGCTTTTAGGTTCACCTGCTCTAAATACCACCATTTAATCTTGGCATCGCCATATCGAGTAAATTGGCGAGCGGCTTTGAATCTCTCGGCAAATATGTCAACGGAATCGCTGCTCACAAGCGGTCCGATAGCCATTTTAACAAGCGCACGGCAAACAAGTCTCCGGTCTCGTGGAGATGCTGGAATTTCTAGCGGTGGATTAACTCTTACATCAAAACTTGATTGAAAATATCCCGGCAACCTGAATGCAGCTATTGAGCCGAGGTTTGTATTCATTTTTGGCGCTTTTTTCGTTTTGGTCGGAATGGCCATGATTAGCCTCACAAAACAAAAGGGCCAATCGGAAAGAACTGGTTGCTCTACCTTGCTTCCAAAGTAATTCTGACATTTATCACACATGCAGCCGTCTGGTAAAACTGACCATTCTCCTCCTCCTAAGGATTCAGGAAAGAAATGCTCCTTGGTGCCAAATGCTCCCTTTGAGTCGCAACAATAAATGCACTTTGGCAAATCGTTTTTCATATTGCAATTCAAACGCCCTTTGCCCCGTTCGTCCAACCCAAACTGCCTTTGGCCGCACGGCTGGGACTTTGCTGGGGAGCGCGACCGTCCCGGTTGCCGTTTTCGGCGTCGCGCCAAAAACCGTTTCCCAAACCGAATGGTTCCACCCATGGGGAGCACAGCCGCCGTCGCCTGACACGATGCCGGAACCGGCTGACGGGAAACAATTTTGCAGACGGGTAAAAAGAATTACGTCATCGTGACGGCGAAGTAATTATCGAATGCCGAACACCAGCCAACCATTGATCGCCGCCACGCGAGAACTTTCCAGGCAAGTCGAGCGGCTGAAGTTCGCGCCGCCCGTCACGCATATCTACAATCCGCTCACTTACGCCTGGCAGGCGCACGAAGATTATTTGCGCCGGTTTGGCGCCGGCCGGAAGCGCGTCATTTTTCTGGGCATGAATCCCGGCCCGTTTGGGATGGCGCAAATCGGCGTTCCTTTTGGTGAAATCGCGGCGGTGCGCGATTGGATGAAGATTCAGACGCCCATCGGCAAGCCGGCGGTGGAACATCCCAAACGCCCCATTCTCGGTTTTGATTGTCCGCGCTCGGAGGTCAGTGGCCGCCGTTTTTGGAAACTGTTCGCGGAACGGTTTGGGGCGCCGGAAAAATTTTTTACCGGCCATTTTGTCGTCAATTATTGTCCGCTCGCCTTCCTCGCCGGCAGCGGTGCGAACCTTACGCCCAACAAATTGCCGAAAGCGGAGCGCGAAAGGTTGTTTGAGATTTGCGACCAACATCTGCGCCGCGTGCTGGAAATCTTGCAACCGGAATGGCTGATCGGCATTGGCGCTTTCGCGAAGGAACGCGGCGGGTTGGTGGCGGAAAAAATGGCAGTGCGCACCGGCCAGATCCTGCATCCGAGTCCGGCCAGCCCGAAAGCGAACCGTCACGATTGGGGCCAGACGGCGGCGAAAGAACTCATTCAGCTCGGTGTCTGGAAGTGATTCATTTCTCGCCCGCCGTGAGCGAGAGAAAAATTTCTTCGAGCTGGCCGGAGCGGCCGCTTTGCCGGCGCAGTTCATCGCGGTTGCCGACGGCGATCAGTTTTCCATCGTGGATGATGCCGATGCGGTCGGCCATTTCCTCGGCGATGCTCAATTGATGCGTGGAGACCAGCACGGTCATGCCGGCGAGCGAGCGTTCCTTCAAAACGTCTTTCACAATGCGTCCGTGCTGCGGGTCGAGGCCGACCATTGGTTCATCAATCACAAAAACTTCCGGGTCGTGCAGCAGCGCGGACACGATGGCGACGCGCTGGCGCGTGCCGTGCGAAAGCCCTTCGAGCGCGCGGTCCGCAAAGTCGCCAAGGTGAAACCGGGCGACGAGTTCCTGCGCATTTTTTTCGATGCGCGCGGCGTCGAGCTGGAACAACTGGCCGGTGAACCGGAAAAATTCCCACGCGGTCAGCTTGTCGTAAAGGAACGGAAAGTCGGGAACGTAAGCCATTCGTCGGCGCGCTTCGAGCGGCTGCGCCTGGATGTCAAAGCCGGCGATGCGCGCGGAGCCGGAGGTGGGTTTCATCA
>DMQW01000277.1:29149-33887 GCA_003455565.1 Limisphaerales bacterium | reverse complement strand
CGGACGCGGGTGCGCCGCGCCTCCCAGCTTAGGTTTTGCGCGGCGGCGGACGCGGGCGTGAGTTCCGGCAAATCCAGCGCGCCCAACCAGGTATCGGCGGAACTGCCGACGAAAGCGCGGACGAGCGTGCTGGGATTTTGCAGATCGGCAAAGGTCAGCTCGCGTTCCAGCACCGTGCCGTCGCTGGTGATTTTGACGTGGACGGTCTGGTTCGTCGCGAGCGAATGGATTTCGACGATGGCAACGCGCGAGGAGATTTTCAAATTCAATTCCCGCCATTGGCGCGTTGAGGAGAACAACACGCGGCCATCAAATTTCAGCCGGTTGGTGAAGTCGTTGAGCGCGACGTTGCCGGCGAGGTGAACCTGGTAGCCGGCACGGGCCACCAGGCCTTCCGGCGGCAGTTTATCTTCATCCAGGGCGGCCATCTGCTGGCCGACGCTCGTGGAAAATTCGCAGTAACCCATGCGCCGGCCGTTTTGATAAACGCTCAAGGATGACGCGTCCGGGGCGGTTAAAATTTTTCGCCAGACCATTCCCAGCGGCACGGGCGTGTCGCCGCCATGCGCGCCAAATTCCGTGTGCCACAACCAAAAATTCATCGTCAGCCAGAACGCGACGATGGCGAGAAAAGTCAGGCGCGCGGTCATTAAAAATTACGGCGCCGGCAGGTTCAACACCTGGCCGACCTTCATTTTTTTTGGGCTGACACCGGGGTTCGCCGCCCGCAGCGCGGCGAGGCTGATGCCGGATTTACGCGCGATGGCTGCCAGAGTTTCGCCGGCGGTGACGGTGTGGGTGCGTGCCTTCGGCTTGGACGGCGGGCTGGTCGCGGGATGCAAATTATTTCTTGCGGCCGTTGTGCGTGCTGCATTCGCCGACGGCGATGAAACATCGTCCGGCGATTGCGAAGTGGCGGCCACCGGTTGTGAATTCGTCAGCGCCGACAACTGTTTCACCAGTTCCTGAAGGCCGTCCACCTGCTGCTGCAACTGGCGGTTTTTTTCGATGAGTTTTTCCAGTTGCTGTTGCGCGGCGGGCGCGCTCGGCAGCGGCAGCACGTCGGCGGCGAGCTGTTGTTTGCAACTGTAAACGCGTTGCTTGATGACTTCGGCGTTCTCGGCCTTGGGATTCAACCGCAAAAATTCCTGATAGTGGTAAATCGCCGCCGCCGGATCGGACGCCTTCGTGTCGAACAGGCACGCGAGCTGGAAATGCGCGGCGGCGGAACGTGGATTCACTTCGAGCGATTCGCCGAACGCCTCGATGGCGCCGGAGTAATCCATCGAGTTCACGCGACTTTTGCCGAGGACGAAATGTGGTTCCTTTTCCTCGTCCAACTGGCTTTGCTCCGACGGCGAACAGCCGTTGACCGCGAGCAGCGCGGCCACCGCGAACGCGCACAAACCGAATCTTCCCAAAAACAACATGGCTGCAAACTAAACGAACCGTCGGGCGGGTGCAATCGCGCGCTGCAAAAGCGGGCTTGAGATTCGTCGGCGTCCGGCGCAATTTAGCGGGGTTGCGCGCGTGGTGGAATGGCAGACACGCCAGACTTAGGATCTGGTGCCGCAAGGCGTGGAGGTTCAAGTCCTCTCGCGCGCACCACTATTTACTTGGTTATTTAAAATAAATGTTGATTTACTGACAGAATTAGGGCGTGAAGAAAATCACGTTTCCATTCGAGGTTAAACGGGGTTCCGTTTCGGTCAAAATCTACCGCACGCCGTCGAATGGCTGCGATTCTTACACGCTGGCTTACTACCAAGATGGGGTTCGCAAGCGGCCCACTTTTCCCTCTTTCCAAGCCGCCAATGATGAGGCGGAAGTCGTTGCCACCCGCCTCGGCAATGCGGACGCCGACATTCTCACGCTGACCAGCGCTGACCGTGCCACCTACCTGCGTGCGCGTCAATTGCTGGATGCGGTCGGCGCGCATATCGAAAATACTGCGGCGCAATTCGTGCAGGCGAAACAACTGCTCGGCGAGGTGCCGCTGCTGCAAGCGGCGGAGTATTATGTGAAGTGTCATCCGTCGCGCATTGCGCCGCGCCCGGTCATGGAGGTCGTGGACGAAATGCTCAAGCTCAAGCAAAGCGACGGCTTGAACGATGGGTATCTCCGGCATTTGCGCTACGATCTGGAAAAATTTGCAACCGCATTTCACGGCAATATCGGAACGGTGATGGGGCCAGAGATTGATAAATGGTTGCGCGGCCTGGGCGTGTCGCCGCGCACACGGAACAATTTGCGAAACTCGGTGCAAACGCTGTTCGCGTTCGCCAAGTCGCAAAAGTATCTGCCGAAGGATCACGATGAGATTGACGGGGTGACGCAGGCGAAAGATGGCGCGGGCGAAATTGAAATCTTCACGCCGAAGGAAATGGCGGAAATCCTGGCGCACGCGGATGAGCGGGTGATTCCATTCCTGACGCTGGGGGCGTTTGCGGGCATCCGGCACGCGGAAATTCAACGGCTGGACTGGAACGACATTCACTTTGATGCAGGCATCATCGAAATTCGCGCGGCGAAGGCGAAAACGGCCAGCCGGCGGACGCTGCCGATTTTGGACAACCTGCGGGCATGGCTGCTGCGGCACCGTCAAGAGGCGGGGCCGGTATGCGTTTATCTGAACATGGCGAGCGAAATCAAATCGCTGGTGCGTGGCATCAACGGAGCGCGCCGGGCGGTTTGGGCAAAGGCCAAAGGCGCGAGCGGCGAGCAGTTGAAACAAGCTGAGAAGCAGGCCAGACAAGCCTTGGCGAAAGCCAAAGCGGAACATGGCAAGCCGAAACACCGGGGCGATGTGCCGTCGGGGGCGGAAACCGCCAAAATCGAGGGCTGGCCGGCCTTCGCGTGGAAACATAATGCGCTGCGGCACTCCTTTATTTCCTACCGCGTGGCGGAGACACAGGATGTCGCCAAAGTTTCGCTGGAAGCCGGCAATTCACCGCAAATGATTTTCAAGCATTACCGCGAACTGGTGCAGCCGAAAGAGGCAAAGGCGTGGTTTGCGATTTCGCCGAAAGAAGTCTAGCCGGCCAAAATCAGCATCGAAGCTGCCAGCCGGAAAGGAGCAGTTGAAAATGCGGGATGCTATCGAAGCGTCGCCGCAAAAAATGTCTCTGTTGCAAATAATGGTTTCAACCTGATCCACGCAGTCATCCGCGCCAGCGTTACTGTTCCGAGATCCGCTGTCAAAAGGAGAGGAAAGCCGCCGGTCAAAGGCGCTGGCTGGCCAGACCAAAAAATCGAGATTATTGGAGCGGGCCCGACCGCGTCAAAAAAACCCAGCTCTGGCGCAAGAATAATCCGGGAGGCAGCAAGGCAGAGACAACCCACAACCGCCCCCGTAACGAGCCATCTCGGCGGGTCGGGTTGTGAAATAGTGGTTTTCAACCGGTTTCAAGTTGGTCCGCCGCAAAATAGTTTTGTGACGAATCAGTCTGACAACATTGAGTCAAAGGGTTGGCGAGGCGGGGTGCGTTACAAGCCCACATGGCGGCCACCGGCGGATTTCTGCCAACATGGAACAGCACCAACCGGCTGGCCGGGAGGAATCACGAAGCCATGAAACAAAACAGACAGCACACGGCATGAGCCGGGCGAACACAGAGCGTTGGGCGAACTGCGTGGCGGTGTATGTGCGCATGTCCACGGAGCATCAGCAGTATTCGACGAGCAACCAGATGGACGTGATCCGCGAATACGCCAAGCGGCTGGGATTCACCATCGTCAAGGAGTATTCGGACCAAGGCAAAAGCGGACTGAACATGGAAGGGCGCGATGCGCTTGGCCAAATGCTCCGGGACGTGCAGGAAGGGCGGGCGGAATATGCCGTCATCCTGGTTTATGACGTGAGCCGGTGGGGCCGGTTCCAAAACCCGGACGAGAGCGCCTTTTACGAATATGCCTGCCAACAAGCCGGGGTTTTTGTCCACTATTGCGCGGAGCAATTCGCGAACGACGGCAGCCCGGTGGGCAAAAGCCGGGAAGCCAGCGCAGACCGAGAAAGAAAAGCGCGAGGGAAAATAAATTTAGCAGGCGTTAACAATCTGCGACACCACGACCTAAAGCCAATAAATACGCATATTTACAAGCTTAGGTCGAATCAATGGTTCGAATCCATTACCACCCCCACTTTCTAAACCCCTGGGGAAAGCCTGGTTTCTGGCGGTTGTTTCAATGGTAAGCCAATTTTCCTGACTGGCGGTTTTGGGCCAGCGGGAAGGTAAATTCCGGCGTAGCCGAAGCCAGGGCAGAACCGAAATTGAGCATCGTTTCATTGCCAGCCGGATCAATCGCAACCGGTTTGATAAACAAGTTTGCCGTCGCGCCCTTTACGCCGGCCTTGAAGTTTTGCCACAGGTTGTTGCCCGCATCCTTTCGTTTTACCGAGGTCACGGTGATTTCCATTTTGGCCGGCCCGGCCTGGCGGTGGAAAGTCAGGGTGCTGACGCGCGCCACATTTTCGTTGCGGATCCGGAAGGTGCCGCCGGCATAATAAACATCATGGAGATCAATGGTTACGGGGCTGGCCCGGCCACGGCTGTTAAACCGCAGTTGGACTTCCGTGACGGTCGGAACGTGGTTGGTCACGGCTCCCGTCACCTGGATGCTGACGCTGCCGGCACCGGCGATGTTGATGGCGCCAAGTTGATGGGGCAGCGCACCGCCATTTTTAAGCTCCTGCTCGTGCTCGTGGATTTTCGCCATGTGGTCAAAAATATTTTGCTGG
>DMQW01000277.1:28526-28941 GCA_003455565.1 Limisphaerales bacterium | reverse complement strand
ACCGGCTCCAGCGAAATCAGCGGCACGAAATACATGAACTCGGCCACGCGATTCCCCGGCGATCCGCCGTGACCCAAATTCAAGTGGAGCGTCGGCCCGGTCGCGTTGGTCTTGATTATTCCGGCGGATGGCGACGGTAAGTTTTCGATGTTTGCGCCAATGCCAGCGACAGTTGAGAGGTTCAACAGCCAGAGCGCAACCGGGTAAAAGAGAATCAGTTGAAAGCGGGCCACCATGTGGCCGCCGAGGCTAAAGCGATTGGTTCGGCGCGGCAATCCAAATTCCCTCCGCCATTTGTTCAGGCGGCCCGCTGCCGATCGTTTTGGCTTAAAGTTTTCCGGGTTGCAATTATCTTTCTTCAACCGTTCAGCTTTGCCACCCTGCCGACGTGACGCGCACGGAAAAACTTCTGGCC
>DMQW01000277.1:21982-28360 GCA_003455565.1 Limisphaerales bacterium | reverse complement strand
GAACTCATCGCGCTGCCCAGCGTGAATCCGGCCTTTCTGCCGCTGCGCCATCCGCACGCCGGCGAAAAGCGCGTCGCGGATTTTCTGGCTGCCGTCGCCGCCAGCGCCGGACTGGAGATTGAATTTCAAAAAGTTCTGCCCGGTCGCTCCAATGTCATCGCCCGGCTGCGGCCGCGAAATAAAATTCGCCGGACCATCCTCCTCGCGCCGCATCTTGATACCGTTGGCGCGGACGGAACCAGATTTATTCCGCAGCGTAAAAATGGCCGCCTGCACGGACGCGGCGCGTGCGACACGAAAGGTTCTGTCGCCGCCATGCTCGGCGCGCTGTGCGAACTGGCGAATTCAAAATCGCGCCCGCTCGAAACGGAAGTTGTTTTCGCCGGCTTGATTGACGAGGAACATATGCAGGCCGGTTCCCGCGCGCTGGCCGCAGGCGGATTCAAGGCGGATCTGGCGATTGTGGGCGAGCCGACGAAACTGCAAGTCGTCACGGCGCACAAGGGCAGTTTATGGCTGGAACTCGCCACGCACGGACGCGCGGCGCACGGCGCGACGCCGCAGCTCGGCAAAAATGCGGTTCACGAAATGGCGTGCGTGGTGGACGCGCTGGAAACAGATTACGCGGCGCAACTGCGGCGGCGGAAACACAAACTGCTCGGCGCGGGCACGGTGAACGTGGGGAAAATTTCCGGCGGCACGCAGCCGAATATCGTGCCTGATTCCTGCACGATTGCGATTGACCGCCGCACGTTGCCGGGCGAAACGGACGCGGGTGTTTGTCGTGAAATCACGACGTTGCTGCGCGCGAAAAAGTTGAACGTAAAAATTTCCAGCACCAAACTCGCGCCATGTTTGCCGTTGGAAACCGATGCCAAGCTGCCGCTGGTTCAACAATTTCTCCGCAGCGCCAACCAGACCAAGCCGGTGGGCGTGGATTATTTTTGTGACGCGGCGGTGCTGTCGGCGGCGGGAATTCCGAGCGTGGTGTTCGGGCCGGGCGACATCGCGCAGGCGCACACGGCGGACGAATGGATTTCGCTTTCAGAATTGGAGCGCGGTAAAAATTTGCTTTTGCATTTTCTAAATTCACTTCCTTGAAGCCGGGATGGAAACCGCGAAATACACGAACCACGCGGACAAAACTTTTTTCAGCCCGATTCTTCTTTCGTGTGTTTCGCGGTTGAAATGCCTTTTCTCCATTGAACTCATCGGGCAATCTTTTGTCGAAACGCTCATGCTTGCAGAAAAAACCATGCCCGCCGCCGCAGAGAAACATCACATCACGTTTTTCCGTCAAAGCGGCTGGATGATGTTCGCGGCGACGACGAGCGGCGTGTTGATGTATGCCGTTCATTTCGTCGTCTCCCGGGAAATTCCCAAAGGCGAATACGGCGTATTTACGACGTTGTTGCAGGTGGTGCCGCTGCTGGGAATTCCGGCGGTGGGCTTGCAGCCAATCATCGCGCAGCAGCAGGCGGCGGCGATTACGGATGAACAAAAGCGCATCGTGGCGGGCGAATTTTGCGCGGTCTGGCGCGTGATTTTTTTCATCTGGCTGGGTATCGCGCTGGTCGCGGGCATTTTTTGGCAACAAGCGCTGGCGGGTCTGAAAATTGAAAATTCGGCGGCGCTGGCGCTGGCGGTTCTCATCGGTCTGGCGGCGATGTGGATGCCGCTGGTCATGGGCATTTTGCAGGGGCGGCAGGATTTTTTCTGGCTGGGCTGGACGAACATTCTCAACGGCGTCGGGCGTTTCGGACTGGTCTGCCTCGTCGTTTTGATTTTTCACGGCTGGGCGGCGGGCGCGATGAGCGCGGTGTTTTTTGGAATGCTGGCGGTGATCGTGATTGGCGGCTGGCAAATTCGCGACTTGTGGAGAATAAAAACACCGCCCATCCAATGGAAAAATTGGCTGCGGCGCATCGTGCCGCTGACGTTTGGGCTAGGCGCGGCGACTTTCATGTTGAGCGCGGACATGATTTTCACGCAGAATTTTTTTCCGCGCGAACAAACGGGGTTTTACGCGGCGGCAGGAACGATTGGCCGCGCGCTGGTTTTTTTCACCCAGCCGTTGACGCTGGTGATGTTTCCGAAACTGGCGCGCAGTGTGGCGACGGGTGAAAAATCCCACGCGCTGGAACTGGCGCTGGGGGCGACATTGCTCGCGGGCGGCGCGGCGGCGGTCGCCTGCACGTTGTTTCCGTGGTTGCCGCTGCTGATTGTAAATGGCAAATCATTTTTGGTCGCGGCGCCGCTGGTAACGTGGTTTGCGTGGTGCATGTTGCCGCTGACGCTTTCAATGGTGCTCGTCAATAGCTTGATGGCGCGCTCGCGGTTTGCCGCCGTGCCGTGGCTGGTTCTCGTGGCGATTGGTTACGGTGTCGCGTTGGCGATAGTTGGCTGGCACGCGGGAAATCTGGCCGACACGCAAGCTGGCCTGCGGATGATGATTCAAACACTCGGCGTTTTTAATCTGCTGCTGCTCGGCGTCTGCGCGTGGTTCACCTGGGGCGTGAAGGAAAAAACGAAGATGGCAGTTGGCAGATAGAAAATGGCGGGGAACGGATTTTCCATTCTCAATCTTCCATCCTCATTTTTTTTCAGCCGAAGCGGCCAGCGGCTGCGGCGCGCGCAGCTTTTTGTAAATCCATGCTTCAAGCGGACGCAACGGGCGGAGCAGTTTGTAGAACGGCGAATAAATCAGCCGCACGCGCACGACGGATAAAAGCATCGTCAGCGACGAACGCCCCAGCACCACCTTGGAACCGGCCTGGTCCGTCCATTCCGTCGGCACTTCCAGAATTTTGAAGCCCGCGCGCTTGATGGAGACGAGCAGATTGATGTCGAACGCCATGTCCGCGATGCGCAACGCCGGATGGATTTTTTCGGCGACGGCGCGCTTCATCACCTTCGCGCCGCATTGCGTGTCGCGGATGTTCAGCCAGAACAGAGTCTGCACGATGAAATGAAAAACGCGGCTGGCGAACCGGCGGTTGCCCGTCTGCGATTGATGAATGACCGCGCCCGGCAACCAGCGCGAGCCGATGACACAATCCGCCGCGCCGATTTTTTTCACCAGCTCCAGATACGCATGCGGCGGCGTGGCACCGTCGGCGTCCACATAACCGATTAAATCCGCCTTGCCCGCGAGCTTGAGGCCCTCGATGAGCGCGCCGCCTTTGCCGATGGGCGCGGGAAAATCCAGCCAGCCGATGCATGGAAACTCTTTCGCCACGCGCTGCACCACACCGAGCGTGTTGTCCTTGCAGCCGTTGAGGACGACGACTAGTTGAAATGTGCCGGAATAATTCCGCGCGAAAAAAGCGGCGTATTCACGCAGCACCGGTTCGATGCGCGCTTCTTCATTGTAAGCCGGGATGAGAGCCAGCAGGCTGGGTTCGGGCACGGATTTAGTTTCGAGGTTCAAGTTCCAAGTTTCAAGTTTTCAGTTTGCCGCACTTGAAACTTGAAACCGCACGCTTGAAACCTTTTAATCCGCGCATGGATTCGCGGGAAGCACTCATCGCTTTGAACCTCATTGAAGGCGTCGGGCCGGTGCGCGCCCGCTCGCTCATCGAACATTTCGGTGGTGCGCCGGAAATCCTTTCCGCCTCCAAGCACGAACTCCTTCGCGTCCGCAACATTGGCGACGACACCGCTGAAAAAATTTCCGGCTGGGAAAAATCCATTGACCTCGCGGGTGAATTGAAACGTATTTCCGATTTCGGCTGCCACGTTTTAATTTCGTCCGATGAAAATTATCCCGCGTCGCTCCGGGAAATTTACGATCCGCCGCTCGTGCTTTACGTCAAAGGCGAATTGACCGCGAAGGACAAAAATGCCGTGGCGATGGTCGGCTCGCGGCAGACGACGCATTACGGCATCGAAACCGCGCGCAAGCTGGCGTATCAGCTCGCCTACGTCGGCGTGACGGTCGTGAGCGGCGGCGCGCGCGGCATTGACACGGCGTCGCATCAGGGCGCGTTGAGCGCCAAAGGCCGCACGGTCGCAGTGCTGGGCACGGGCATTAATATAATTTTCCCGACGGAGAACGCGGAGTTGTTCGAGCGCATCGCGGCGAACGGCGCGGTCATCACGCAATTTCCGTTCAACCGTCCGGCGGACAAACAGAGTTTTCCCATCCGCAACCGCATCGTGGCGGGCATGACGCTCGGCACCATCGTCGTGGAGGCGAATCTTTCCAGCGGCGCGCTCATCACGGCAAATTTCGCGACGGAATATGGCCGGCAGATTTTTGCCGTGCCGGGACGGATTGATTCGCCGCGCAGCAAAGGCTGTCACGAACTGATCAAAAAAGGCGCGAAACTGTGCGAAGGCGCGGAGGATGTTTTGAGCGAGTTCGAATACTTGTTCCCGACCAGCAACCGGCCGGCGGCGCCAAATGAAACCGGCGTTTTGCCGGCGCTGGAGTTGTCGGCGAACGAACAAAAAGTTTTTGACGCGCTGAAGACCGACGATGAACTGACCACGGACGAAGTCATCCGCGCGAGCGGCCTGCCAAGTTCGGCGGTGAGTGTGACGCTTTTAAGTTTGGAGATGAAACGCGTGGTGCGGCAGTTGCCGGGGAAATTATTTGTGCGCAATGCGTGAACGGCCAAGGTCGTAATCTTAATCCAGACTTTGGATGATTAAGATTAGGATTGGGAGATTACCGGCTTGCTAGGTTGGTTTTAATGAATTAGAAACAGCGGGGACAGGAGAAAATTTATGGCGAACTACATCATCATCGGCGGCGACGGCAAGGAATACGGCCCGGTCACAACGAACGACGTGCGGCAGTGGCTCGCCGAGGGCCGGCTCAACGCGCAGTCGCTCGTCAAGGCGGAGAGCGACGCGGAGTTCCGTCCGCTCGAAAAATTCCCTGAATTCGCCGATGCGTTCGCCGCGCACACTCCCGGCATTATCACGCCGCTAAAAGCTTCCGCCGATTTTCTGGAACGCGATTACGAACTCGATCTCGTCGGCTGCATCACGAACGGCTGGGAGCTGGTGAAAAACAACATGAACCGGCTGTTCGTCGCCACGCTGTTTTATCTGCTGATTGAAATGGCCATCGGCGGATTGAGCAACATTCCGTTTGTCGGCACCATTTTTTCCATCGGAAACTTTGTCATCGCCGGGCCGCTGATGGGCGGACTGTTTTACCTTTTCATCCGCGTCAACCGCAAGGAACCGGCGCAGGTCGGAGATATGTTCGCCGGCTTTCGCCGGTCGTTCGGCCAGCTTTTTCTCGGCACGTTTGTTCAAGGTTTGCTGGTGCTGGCGTGCCTGATTCCTTTCCTGATTATTTTGCTGGTTAAACTTTTTCCGATTCTTCCGCAAATCAGCCAGTTCAGCCATCTGCAACCGGGGGCCACGCCGGACAAGGAGACGGTGAATGCCCTCGTCTCCGCGCTGCTCACCGGTCTGCCGGTGGGATTGCTGTGCGCGATCCCCGCGACCTATCTGGGCGTATGTTGGAAATTCACCCTGCCGCTCATCATTGACCAGCAAATGGATTTTTGGACGGCGATGAAAACGAGCTGGAAGATGGTCAACAAACATTGGTGGCAGATTTTCGGCCTGGTGATTCTGATTTCACTGCTCAATGTCGCCGGTTTGTGCGCGTGCTGCGTCGGTCTGCTGTTCACCATTCCCATCGGCATTGCGGCGCTGATGATTGCGTATGAAACCATCTTTGGCGTCCAAAAAAATTAGCCGCGTCAAGGCCCGCAACGCGATGTGGTTGAACCAGCTCGCCACGCCCGGCCTGGGTTCGCTCATGGGGCGGCGGTGGCTTGCGGGCGGCGGACAACTGCTTTTATCCGGCGGTGGATTCTTGCTGGTCATGGTCTGGTTCGGCAAGGAAATGATCCAGTTTTACGGGCAGATCAGCGGCAATGTTGAAGTGCATCCCATCGGCCGGATTTTATTGGCCGGCGTGATTTTATTCGCGCTGGCGTGGCTTTGGTCGCTCTGGACAAGCTTCAGCCTGCTGCGCGAGGCGTCCCAGGTCAGTCTGGAATCGCTCGAAAGTTTTACGACCGGACAGGTGAAATTGGCGGAACCGCAAATCATCCTCGCGCTCGGCACCTTGCCGGATTGGAAAAAAACCGGCGACGTGATTGCGCGCACGTTCGAGTTCAAAGATTTTTCCGCCGCGATGGATTTTACCAACGCCGTCGCCGCCCTCGCCGAGCAGGCGCAGCATCATCCCGACATTGACGTGCGCTGGAACAAGGTCACGCTCGCGCTCTCCACGCACGATGCGGGCGGGCTGACGGAAAAAGATTTTGCCCTCGCGCGGCAGTGTGATGCGCTGGCGCTTCGCTGAAGTGCGCGGGAATTTTTTTAGGAGTCAAAATATTTTCGGCA
>DMQW01000277.1:11611-21628 GCA_003455565.1 Limisphaerales bacterium | reverse complement strand
AGTGCATCGGCACAAAAACTTTCGCGCGCAGATCCTTGAACGCCTTCACCGCCTCGTCCGGCCCCATGTGGACTTTGCGGAAACTTTCCGGGTAATACGCGCCGATGGGCAGCAGCGCAATTTCCGGCGACAGTTTTTTTCCGATCTCCGCGAAGCCGTCAAAATACGCGCTGTCGCCCGCGTGATAAATTTTCCGGCCCTGATGCTCCAGCACAAATCCGCCGTAGCCGCGATGCTGGTCGTGCAGCGTCCGCGCGCCCCAGTGCGCGCTCGGCGTGAGCGTCACCTGCCAGTCCTTGTGCGAAAAACTTTCCCACCAGTCCAGTTCCACGATGCGCGCGAAACCCAGTTTCCGGGCGAGGTCGCCGACGCCCCACGGCATCACGCCGATTTTGGTGTGCGCCAGCTTGCGCAGCGTCGGTTTGTGAAAATGGTCGAAGTGCGCGTGCGTCAGGAGAACGAGGTCAATCGGCGGCAGGTCTTGAATTTTTAAACCGGCGCGTTTGAGGCGCTTCATCAGGAAAAGCCATTTCGCAAAGTTCGGATCCACCAGCACGTTCAAGTCGGAAAACTGGATGAGAAACGACGCATGGCCGATCCAGGTGATGGCGACCTGGCCGTGTTTGAGCTTGGGAAAAACCGGACGGCGCTGCTCGCCCTCGCGCCGCGTGAACCAGCCTTTCCAGATGAGTTCCTGAAAAAACGTGCGCGGGTTGAAATGCTTCGCCGGCGTCAAATCCTTGAACGAGCGCGGCAGCCGCCGGCGCGGTGGGACGGGACGTTGTGGAACCGGTTTTGTCATGCAATGGCTGGATTTTAACCCAAAAACGTCCGGAGTGAAATGGAAAATGCCGCATCAATTTTTTGACTGTTCAGTCATTTTTTTTCAATTAACACACTCGCCGCGTTGACGATTATCCTGCCAGAAGATGAACTCAACCAAATTTCAACTGCGATGCGCAGTGTTTTTGCGGCTTGCTACAAGCCGTCAACGAGGCGCACACTGCGCGCCATCAGCCGTTCCGCCGTTTAAATAAAATTATGGAACCCGGCATCATGCTTGTCGTCTTGGTAATTCTCGGAATTCCGGTTGCGCTGGCAATCTGGCTGATTGTGCGCGCCATCAGCGCAAAAAATCGCATCGAAGAACTTTCCCAACGGCTCGTTGAGCTCGAATCGGAAATTATCCGGTTGAAACGCGAAAAGGAAACTTCAAAGCCTGTCGAATCAACGCCCGCGCCCGCCCCGCAACCGAAAATTGTCACTCCCGTTCCGGTCGTGCCGCCAAAACCAACCGTCACTCCGCAGCCTGTCATTTCACGATTGTGTCCGCCCGCCGTTACGCCACCGCCGATTTCTGCCATACTAACTCCACCAAGGCCCGCACCGATTCCATTTTCCAAAGCAAAACCAGCCATCAACTGGGAACAGTTCATGGGCGTGAAAGGTTTCGCGTGGCTTGGCGGACTCGCATTGTTTCTCGGCGTTGCTTTCTTCATCAAATACTCGTTCGACAACAATCTCGTGCCGCCGGAATTGCGCGTGGCGATTGGTTTTCTCACCGGCCTCGGCCTGCTCGTCGGTGGTGTGGTGATGTCGCGCAAAAATTTCCCCGCGCTTTCGCAAACTTTGTGTGCAACGGGCGTTGTCATTCTTTACGCGGTGACGTTCGCGTGCCGCTCAATTTATCATTTTGAATTCTTCGGGCCGATTCCGACTTTCCTGCTGATGGCGCTCATCACGACCACAGCTTTCTTTCTCGCCGCCCGGCTCAACGCCCTCGTCGTCGCCATTCTTGGAATGTTGGGCGGATTCCTCACGCCGATTCTGCTTTCGACCGGACAGGACAATCCGGTCGGACTGTTCGGCTACATCGCGATTCTTGACGCCGGACTGATTGTCGTCGCGCTAAACAAACGCTGGCATTTCCTAACTGCGCTCGCTGCTTTGGGAACGGCCATCATGCAAATCGGCTGGGCGGACAAATTCTTCGTCGGCGAAAAATACTTTGAAGGTGATAAAATTTTCATCGCGCTCGGCGTGTTGCTCGGCTTCAACGCGCTTTGGCTCGCGGCGAATTGGTGGGCGAAGCGCCGCGATCAAACCAATCAATGGCTTTCCGGCTCAACGCTTGGTCTCGTCGCCGTCGCGCTCGCGTTCACCGCATGGTTTCTGGATTTCGCGCCGCTGGCACAACGTCCGTGGCTGATGTTCAGCTTCGTTTTTCTCGTTGACCTTGTCGCCATCGCGCTCACGCTGCTCGACAAGAAAATCACCTCTGCCCAGTCCATTTCCGGCTTCGCCGTCTTCGGCCTGCTCTCTTTCTGGACAATAAAGTCCCTCTCGAACGAATTGCTCAACGCCGCGCTCGTATTTTATTTCGTCTTCGCGGTCGTCCACTCGGTCTTGCCCGCGCTGCTTCAACGGCGACGCGGTTTGACAACACAAAACTGGGCAAATCACCTCTTTCCGATTCTCGCGCTTGCGCTGGTGCTCGTGCCGGTTTTCAAACTCGCGGAAGTTTCGTTCATCGTCTGGCCGTTCATCCTGCTCGTGGATTTGCTGGCCATCATCCTCGCCGTGCTGACTGCCACGTTGTTGCCTGTTCTCGCCGTGTTGCTGCTGACGCTCGCAGCAACGGGCGCACTCATCTTCAAAATCCCGTCCGATCTCACCGGCCTCCCTGTTCCGTTTTTCTTGCTCGGCGCGTTCGCGGTCTTCTTCGTCGCCACCAGCATCTGGCTCGTGAAAAAATTCAAACCTGACGCGCTGAAGACTGGAATCAAATTCAGCAGCGACCTTGCCGCGCCGGAAGATTTCGCCGCGATTTTGCCCGCGTGCTCCATCGTGCTGCCGTTTCTGCTGCTCATCATGGCCACGGTGCGGCTGCCGTTGGTTAATCCGTCGCCGGTGTTCGGTCTGGCGCTCCTGCTCGTCGTTTTGCTGCTGGGCGTGACAAAATTATTTTCGCTCGACTGGATGCCCGCCATCGGTCTTGCGTGCGTGACCGCGCTCGAATGCGCGTGGCATTTCAACCGCTTCGACCCCGCGAACCCAAACCAGCCGTTAAATCTTGTGCTGATGTGGTATCTCGTCTTCTTCGCCGCATTCGCGCTGTTTCCATTTTTATTTTTGCGGCAGTTTGAAAATAAAACTGTCCCATGGGCCGCCGCCGCGATGGCCGGGCCGCCGCAATTTTTCTTCGTTCATCGTTTCATCACCGCCGTGTATCCGAATCAAATCATGGGCTTGCTGCCCGCCGTATTCGCGATTCCTGCGCTGTTGAGCCTCGTCTTCGTCCTGAAAAAAATTCCCGCTGAAAATAAATCGCGCATGGCACAACTCGCGTGGTTCGGCGGCGTGGCGCTGTTTTTCATCACGCTGATTTTCCCGATCCAATTCGACCGCCAGTGGATCACCATTGGTTGGGCGCTCGAAGGCGCGGCGTTGTTGTGGCTGTTCCATCGCGTGCCGCAACCGGGCCTGCGGCTGGTTGGTGCCGGCCTGCTCGTCGCCGCGTTCGTCCGGCTCGCGTTTAATCCTGCCGTGCTCGAGTATCATCCGCGCGCCGCGACAGCGATTTTCAACTGGTATTTTTACGCTTACGGCATCGTGACAATTTGTCTGTTTGCAGGCACCCGGTTGCTCGCCCCGCCGCGCCATTTGATTTCGCGAATCAACGCGCCGCCAATTCTTGCCGGACTCGGAACCGTGCTGGCGTTTTTGCTCCTCAACATCGAAATCGCCGATTATTTCAGCGCGCCAGGTTCGACGCTCACATTTCAATTCAGCGGCGACTTCGCTCGCGACATGACCTATTCCATCGCGTGGGCGTTGTTCGCGCTCGTGCTGCTGGTCGTCGGCATTCTCAAAAAGGTTCCCGCCGCCCGCTACGCCGCGATGGGCTTGCTTTGCGTGACGCTGCTGAAACTTTTCTTCCACGATCTTGCGCGGCTCGGCCAGCTTTACCGCATTGGGGCGTTCATCGGCGTGGCGGTCATCGCCATGCTCGCGTCGTTCGCGTATCAAAAATTCTTTTCCGCAACTGCAAAACCGCCGGAGGCCAAAGATGAAAACAAACCGTGATTTCCTGGCAAAATTAATCTGCGGCGTCGCGCTTGTCTGCGGTGTCACGGCAAATGCCGCATTGCCCTCCGAATGGCAGCACACGCAGCAATTCGATGTGTCCGCGCCCGGCCTCGTGAAGATCAGTCTGCCGGTGGAAGCACTCGACACCGCGCGGCCTGCGCTCGAAGACTTGCGGCTCTGCGACAACGCGGGAAACGAACTGCCGTTCCTCATCACGCGCCCTGTGCCGTCGAGCAAGGCCGTTCAGAGCGCGAAGTCATTTCAAGTTTCGCTCAATGCCGCCGCGACTGTCATCACGCTCGAAACCGGACTGGCGCAGCCGCTCGACGGCGTGACGCTGGAAACGCCGGCGATGAATTTCATCAAAGCCGTGCGCGTAGAAGGTTCGGCGGACGGCCAGAACTGGCTGCGGCTCGCGCAAGGCCAGCCGATTTTCCGCCAGCTCTACGGCGCAGGCCAGCTTCACGTTTCATTTCCCGCCGGCGAATGGCGCTGGCTGCGGCTCACGATTGACGACCAGCGTTCACAGCCGGTTCCGTTCACCGGCGCCCGCGTCCACGCCGCCGATGTCGAAGCGACGCCGATCGAATTGCAAACTGTCACCATCACCGAGCGAAATGAAAATCCCGGCGAAACGCGTTTCACGTTGAATCTTGGCGCGGCAAATTTGGACGTGGCTTCAATAAAAATTGAAACAGACGAACCGCTGTTCACGCGAGCCGTGACAGTCGCCGTGCCGCAAGTTTCGGAGGATGCCATCCGCGAACAAACCATCGGACAAGGCGTGATTTACCGCGTTGCCATCGAAGGTCAGCCAGTATCCGAAAATCTTTCTGTGCCGCTGGAAAAGCAAGTCCGTTCACACGAGCTATTTTTATCAATCACCAACGGCGACAGCCCTCCACTGCCTGTTTCAGCCGTGCGTGTCGAGCGGCGGCCGGTTTATCTTGTTTTCATGGCGCGGCAGGCGGGAACCTTTCATCTGCTCACCGGCAACAAATCCTGCGCCGCGCCGCGTTACGATCTGGCGGCGCTCGGCGCGGATTTGAAAAACGCTGCGGTCACGCCGTTGAAAATTTCCGCGCTGGTAGACAATCCTAATTTTCACGCGCCGGAAGCGCTGGCCGGACTCGAAGTGACCGGCACGGCGCTCGACGTTTCCGCGTGGAAATTTCGCAAACCGGTGAACATCTCCAGCGCCGGCGCGCAGCAAATCGAACTGGATCTCGACGTGCTCGCGCACGCGCAGCCGGGCTTCGCGGATTTGCGCGTGCTGCACGGCAGCAATCAAGTGCCTTACATTATCCAGCGCACGTCTATCAGCCGCGCGCTCACGCCGACCGTTTCTGCGACGAATAATTCCAAAGACCCGAAGTTGAGCCGCTGGATCATCCAATTGCCGCGCGCAAGTTTGCCGCTCACGCGATTGACTTGCGTTTCACCGACGCCGCTGTTTGAACGTTCGCTGTCGCTCTACGAAGAACTCGCCGACGAACGTGGTGACAAATATCGCCACGAACTCGGCAGCGCATCGTGGACACAAACGCCGGAACACAAATCAAAGGAATTTGCATTGAACTTCGACAGCGCGCCGCAGAGCGACACATTTTTTCTCGAAACGGAAAATGATGACAATCCGCCGATTGAACTGGGAAAATTTACGACGTTTTATCCGGCCACACGAATTTTGTTCAAAGCAAAACCGGACGATGAATTGTTCCTTTACTATGGCAATCAGCGCGTTGCGCCGTCGCGCTACGACTTGAGTCTTGTCACCGGCGAGTTGCTGGCGGCGGATAAAAAAATTGCAACACTGTCCGGCGAGCAGCAACTCAAGAAATCCTCGTGGCGCGAAAATGAAGTGCCGGGAAAAGGCGGCATCGTGTTTTGGGGAATTCTGGCAGTGGTCGTCGTGGGGCTGCTCATCATTATTTCACGGCTGCTACCGAAATCGCAGACTCCGCCGGCGCAATAATTTTGAGCGCGGGCGGCCCGCCCGCGAGTTTCGGGTCTTGGTTCGCGCGGACGAGCCGTCCGTGTTCCGTTTGTCCGCGACATCCGCGCAATCCGCGGTTAAATTTCCCGCATGAAAAAAACGGTGAACCAACTCGACACATTTCTGCGTAAAAAACCGAAGCTCGGCAAGGGCGTCTATCTCGCCAAAACCGCCGTCGTGTTTGGCGATGTGACGCTCGGCGCGCATTCGAGCGTGTGGTATGGCGCCGTGTTGCGCGGCGACATCAACCGCATCATTGTCGGCCATCACACGAACATCCAGGACAACGCCGTGCTGCATCTTGCGGACGATTTTCCGTGCCTCCTCGGCAACTGGGTCACCGTCGGCCACAGCGCGATTGTCCACGCCTGCACCATTGGCGACGAAGTTCTCGTCGGCATGGGCGCGGTGATTTTGGATGGCGCGGTCATCGGCAAACAATCGCTCATCGGCGCGCGGGCGCTCGTGACGCAGGGAACGAAAATCCCGCCCGGCTCGCTCGTCCTCGGCGTGCCTGCGAAAATCGTCCGCAAGCTGACGAAGGAAGAACGCGCCGGATTGAAATGGTGGGCGGAAAAATATGTGGACAACGGAGCTTACTGCTTGAAACACAAAATCAATGTGGGCGGGCCTTTAACCTTGGGGTGATTCATGCTTTTGGGCGGCATTCGCACACCCGCCGATAAAGCGCCTCGTAACGCGGCACGACGATTGCCGCGGAAAACAGTTCAAGGGCGCGTTGCCGGGCGGCGCGGCCCATCGCAACCCGACGCGCTGAATCTTTAATCAAACTTTCAACTGCGCGCGCCAGCGCCTCCGCATCATCGGAGGCTGACAGAATCCCCGTCACGTTATTTTCGATCACTTCTGGAATTCCGCCGACGCGACGCGAAACACTCGGACACGCAAAGCACATCGCTTCGAGAATGCTCAGGCAAAAACTTTCAGTTTCCGACGTGAACAGACCGATGTCGGCGGCTTGCAGATAATCTTCAATGTCGTTGACCTTCTCACGGACAACTATGTGATTTTTCAGACCGAGCCGACGCACATCGCTGGCAAACGGCGCGAAGCTTTCACCGGCAAGGATGACGAGCTTGAACGAATCGCGCGGACGGATGCGGGCGACCGTTTCAAGCAACAAATCAATTCGCTTTAGCGGGCGCAGATTGGAGGAATGGAGAATCAACACTTCGTCCTTCACTCCCAATTCCCGACGCACTTCTTCACGCGAGCGGCGCGGTTGACGTGGCGTAAAGAAATTATGGATGACCTCCATCGGCCCGTCAAAGCCAAGCACTCGCTGCGTCTCCTGTTTCAGAAAATCAGATACGACCGTGACGGCATCGGAGTGGGTCAATGCGTGATGAATGGCCGGTCCATAACCCGGATCAGCGCCAAGCAGCGTGGTGTCCGTCCCGTGCAACGTCGTGACCACGCGCGGCTGTTGTTCCGGCGGGAGCATCGAACGAGCGAGAATCGCCGCCGTCGCATGCGGCACGGCATAATGAACGTGAAGCACGTCCAACCGATGATCGCGACTCACTTCGGCCATTTTTACGGAAAGCGGCAAAGTGTAATCGGGATATTTGAACAACCCGTAATCGTTAATCACCACCGGGTGGAAATACAGTCGCGGCGCATTCGCCGGCATTCGGAACGGACGCTCGTAACTGATGAAATGCACTTCATGCCCACGCAGCGCCAACTCCTCGCCCAGCGCGGAGGCGAGGATGCCGCTTCCACCGACGGAAGGATAACAGGTGATGCCAATTTTCAGTGAGCGACCAGAATCCATATCAAAAACGGCGCGCACCCCGGCTTACTTGCGCTAGCGAGTCGAGCACGAGCGGATCATTTGGAAACAAAGCGATGGCATGACTGATACCTGCGCGGACGCCCAGCAAACGCGCGCGAATGAGTTGTAGTTCAACATAATTCCGGGCGCGGGTTTGCGACGCGTGTGTTTCCATCGCGGACGTCCAAGCCGTGAGAATTTCAGGAGCGGAACTATCAATGAGCACCGGCGAAATGTCACGCGGCTCGGCTTCGGGCGTAACCGCGTAAAAGAAAAGTTGGTCAATCGCGTGTGGAGGCGAGCGGCGTAGTTCCTTCAAGCCGCCATAACGGGCAAGCCGCGCGGCATCTCGCACAATTCTTCCCAGCTTGGCGTGGTCGGGGTGTTGGTTCTCAACCAAGCTCGGCGCAAGCACGATGCTTGGTCGCATACGGCGCAGAATGCCAGCCAATTTGATGGCGTGAGCGGCGCGGACTTCGAGGTGAGCATCCCCATCGAGTTCAATGAATTCAACCGTTGCACCGAGCAATGCGGCGGATTTTTTTGCTTCGGCCACTCGTTGCTTGGGCGTGCCGGAAGTTCCGGCTTCGCCGCGCGAACAAATGACAAAGTGCGCCGCACGACCTGCGCGGGTTTCGCGCGCAATCACACCGCCGCAACCAAATTCGATGTCATCGGGATGCGCGCCGAAGGCCAGCAGCGGCGCGAGTTTAGTTTTTGATTTCAGTGTAGGCTTCATCGGATCGGTCAATGACATCACGGCTGACAAAAGTGATTTCCGGCGCGTCTTCCCGACGAAGATAGGCTTGTTCGCCCGCCCCGGCAATGTAATGCGTGCAGCGCACCACCGATTGCATCCAACGCAGCCGCGTGTCGCGCGTCGGACTGATTTGTTCTTTCGTGAAATTCGTCAGCGGCAGAGTCACGAAGGAATCGCCGCCCTCGTGCAACTTCAATGTGCCGTCAGTAAATCGGGCGCGAACAATTTCACCAGCGTGCGGAACGTCCACGAAAAATTGCGGCACGTCACAGGCGGCTTTGCGAAAAGCTGGATCGCTCGAACGCGCCACGCGAATGCCTTCGAGCAAACCCATCCGGCGATACATCTCCAGACAAAAGTCGGCGACGTTGGCGGCGGACACGCCTTTGAAAAGATCAATCAAGGAATGTTCAACGTAGTTCGGCAACTGAAGCTCGGTCTTGTGCTGCCAATCGGCGGGAATGCGCTTGAGATGAAGCGGGGAAAATTTCCGCTGGATTTTGTTTGCGAACGCAAAATTGAGCATCGCTGGCTCATTGGTCTTGCGATGACGCAGGATGGTCTGCGTTTCGCGCGGGTCGTGGTCACTGTCGTGACAGAAGAAAACAATTTCGCCGCCGATTTCTGATTGCAGCCGCCGGGCGGTCTGGATTTTTGCAACGAGGAAGCGTCGCGGAAAAAATCCGCATGGCTGCTGGCCGAAACAAATGATTGGTGCCGTCATGTCGCGCAGGTTTTATTGCTGCCAGTGTCGCCGCCCAACACGGTTTGCAGGATGACGCTGAAAACCACGCACGCCGCGCAGCCGATGAGCGGATACCAGAGATAGGAAATGGTCAGGTTAAAATACAGGACGAACACCAGTGTCTGCGCCGCCAGCGCCGCCCAGAACACCGCCGTGCCGCCGACGCGCCGGACGAAAAACGCCACGACAAACAGGCCGAGCATCACGCCGTAAAAAATGGAGCCGAGAATGTTCACGGCCTGAATCAGGTTTTCCACGAGATGCGCGTAAAGCGCAAAGCCAATCGCGACCAGCCCCCAAAAGGCGGTGAACACTTTTGAAGCGGCAACGCAGTTGGCGTCGGTCGCGTCGCGCCGGACGAGGTGGCGGTAAAAATCAATGGTGGTGCTGGAGGCGAGCGCGTTGAGTTCGGCGGCTTTCGACGAGAGCGCGGCGGCGAAAAACGCGGCGACCAGCAGGCCGATGACGCCGTGCGGCAGTTGTTGAAGGATGAACGTGATGAAGACGTAGTCGGCGTCGTTCGCCGTGGCGCCCGGGGCTGCCGCGACCAGCGTCCGGGCGGCTTCGGCGCGGATTTTTTCGCCCTCCTGGTGCGCGGCGGCGGCGGCGACAAAGGCGGTTTTTGCACC
>DMQW01000277.1:2342-11443 GCA_003455565.1 Limisphaerales bacterium | reverse complement strand
TTCACCTTCGTGGCGGGCGGACAGCCAGTTTTCGATTTGCTGGCGCGATTGGTTGTGAGTTTTGTGAAAGTCATTTTTGAGCGAGCGCAAATGTTCGCCGGTGTCGTGGCTGGCAAGATATTGAGTTGATGCCGAATTGAAAAAAAGCGGCGGCTGTTCAAATTGGTAGAAGACAAAAATCAGGACGCCGAGCAGCAGGATGCAGAACTGCATCGGAATCTTGCACACGGCGTTGAACATCAGGCCGAGCCGGCCTTCGCGCAGCGACGCGCCTGAAAGGTAGCGCTGCACCTGCGACTGGTCGGTGCCAAAGTAGGAAAGCATCAGAAATGTTCCGCCGAGCAATCCCGACCAGAAGGTGTAGCGCTCGTGAATGTCGGTTGAAAAATTCACCGCGTCGAGTTTTTGAAATCCGCCCGCCAGCGCAAAGGTGTCGGTGAAGGTGAGTCCAGCGGGCAGCTTCGCCACGAGCAGGACGAACGCGGCCACCATGCCGGCGAAGATGATTCCAATCTGGTATTTTTGCGTGACGGTCACGGCGTCGCTGCCGCCGGCCACGGTGTAAATGGTGACCAGCAGTCCGCTGCAAACAATCGTCAAATCCAGCGGCCAGCCAAAAACGGTGGTGAGCACAATGGCGGGCGCGTAAATGGTCAGGCCCGCGCCGAGGCCGCGCTGCAAAAGGAACAGCGCCGCGCCAAGCAGCCGCGTCTTGCTGTCGAAACGTCGGCCCAAAAATTCGTAGGCGGTGAAAACATTGAGCCGCCGGAAAATCGGCAGGAAGAAAACAGCAATGATGATCAGCGCAATGGGCACGCCGAAATAAATCTGCACGAAGCCCAGCCCGCCGAGATAGCCCTGCCCCGGCGTCGAGAGAAACGTGATGGCGCTGGCCTGGGTGGCCATGACCGACAGGCCGATGGCGAACCACGGCGTCTGGCCGTCGCCTTTCAAATAGGCGTTCAAGTCGCGGCGGCCGCGCGTGCGCCAGATGCCGTAGATGGCAATGCCAAGCATCGAACTGATGAGAACCACGAAGTCGAGCGCGCTCATGCGAAGATTTTTGTCAGCGCGACCAGCAGCGCGACCCAGAAAGCAAAGCTCGCCAGCACTAAAAGATAAACGCTTTTCCACGAACGAAACCACGGCAGGCCGGTTTCTTCGGATTCACGCGCGGATGATTCCGTGACGGCGGGGCGTTTCATTTGCCGAGGGAAATTAAATTGGCAAACAGGCGGTAGGCGCCCGGCACGCCGACGGGCAGCTCGCGGAAAAACACCAGTCCGGTATAGACGAAATAACCTTTGCCATATTTGGCCACGAGCAGTCCGCCCTTGAGCGGCTTCTCGCCGGGATCGCTGCACGCGAGAACCGGCGTGAAGTGCTCGTCCCACTGGCTGGGGAAATAAATGCCGCGCTCCTGAATCCAGCCGTCAAAATCCGCGCCCGTGATCTTGTTCGGCGTGTTCAGCACCGGATGGTCCGGCGCGAGAAAAGTCATGGCCGCCGTTTCATCCGTCACGCGGTCATTGGACAGATGCAAACTGTAAGGCGCGAGTTTGTCCAATTTGGAATCGTTGCCGGGCCGGTTGTATTGCGCGATGACATTGCCGCCCGCTTCAACAAAAGCGAAAAGCGCGGGCAAATGTTCGACGAGATCGGTGCGCGTGTTGAATGCGCGAATACCGATGACCACGGCATCAAAGTCACTCAACCGGTTCGTCGTCAGGTCTGCGCCGGTGAGTGAAGTCACTTCGTATCCCATTTGCTTCAAGTTTTCCGCCACGCTGTCGCCTGCGCCGGGAAGGTAGCCGACTTTTTTTCCACGGATCGCGAGATCAAGGCTGACAGCTTTCAAGCTCGCCAGCGGCTGGAGCAATTGACGTGGAATGTGTGGATAAGAAATCTCCTCGCGCTGGTTGCGATAACGCACGCCGCCGATTTCCGCGCTGGCAATAATTTTCGCCGTCGTGGATTGCGCCGGTGCGGTGATGGTGAATTTTAACTGCGCCCGCTCGCCCACGGCGGCGAGATGAAACTCTTGTTTTGCCGGTGAAATTTTCCACCCGGCGGGCGCTTCCAATTGCAGCATGCCGGCGGAACCGGCGCGCGCCGCGACAATGTCCACTTCGACCGGATGCGCCGTGCCGGGGGAAAACAGCGCGACATCCGAGGCGAATTTGAGCGAGACGGGCGGAATCACGTCCAGCTTGCGGCGGATTTCGATGTTCGCGGAATTGGTCAGGACTTGCACCGGCTCGTCGGGAATCACGAGCGTCTGTCCACCGACTTCAAAAACCTGTTCGACGGGAAACGCAGGCGAATTTTCTGGGCGGCCAATCAGCGAAGCATCGTCCACGCGAAACATTCCCGGCGTGCCTTCTTCGCGCAGCCAATACGGCTGGCTCAACGGTGTGATTGCCGGCAACGTCATGGTCTCGGCCCGGCTCGAAAGTTGATTGGAAGTGAGATTGACCGCAGCGGTGGAAGTGAATTCTTCCTTGATGTCAGGGTGACGTGTCCCAACCCAGCGAACCGGAATGCTGGAATGGATGACTGCTGAATGGTGAAGCTCCATCTTCTCGCCCGGCACGACTTCGGCCTGCGCAATCGTGGTTTCAATTTCGAGACCGAGACAGGCTTGCAAAATGTGATCAAGCTGCGCGCGTTTTTCCGCGACAACGGAATCTTTTCCGGGCAGCGTGGCCAGTTGGCTTCGCAGTTTCAGCAACGCCGGCACGCTCGCGGCGGCATCCTGCGGATTGAATTGGGCAATGATTTCGTCGGCCAGTTTTCCGATTTCCGCGCCGCCGGGCACGCGGCTCCAAGTCGTGTCAACGCCATCCAAGATATCGTTCGTCGCGGATTCGCCGGCGAGCAGTTGAAACGATTCGGTTCGCGCGCCGCCGCCACCGCCGCCACCAAAATTGCCGAAGCCTTGGGTCTTGTGCATCGCGCGGCTGCGACCGGCAAGTTCGCCGAACGATATTCCCAGCACCGGATCGTTGCCGCTGATTTCCATTCGGATATCGCCCGCATTGTTTCCGCCGCGACCATTCACAAAAATGCGCTTGGGCTGCCACGGAGCCAGTTGTTGTTCGGGAAATGCCTTGGGATCACCGGCGAGCTTGAAGGCTTCGAGACCCAAAACTGCTGACGCGGTGTGGTGTCCGTGCGTGCCGCCCGGCTGGGTGGAAAAGCGATTGATGACCACGTCGGGATGAAATTCGCGGATGACGCGAACGATGTCGGACAACACCTGCTGCCGGTCCCAAATGTTCAGCGTCTCGCGATAGTCTTTGGAAAATCCAAAATCAATCGCGCGGGTGAAAAATTGGCGGCCACCGTCGAGGCGGCGGGCGGCGAGCAATTCCTCGGTGCGCGCCACGCCAAGCTTTTCCCCCAATTCAGGGCCGAGAACATTTTGACCACCGTCCCCGCGCGTCACGGAAAGATAAGCCGTGCGATAATTCCGACCACGCGCAAGATAGGCGATGAGTTGTGTGTTTTCGTCGTCAGGATGTGCCGCGATGTAGAGCACGCTGCCCATTTCGCGAAAGCTGCGCAGGTCTTGCAAAATGGCTGGAGCGGACGGCGTTTCGCCGGCCCGGCCGGGAAAACCGGCCAGCAGGCAGAGACTCGCGGCGGCAAGTTGAACGGGCCGACGCAGGCACCGTTCCAGCCGTTTGAATGGAATTATTCCCGTCATATGCGCTGTCCGCCGGATAAAATTTGCTGCGACCGGCCAGGAGGCAGTCACGGTCGCAGCTGGATTGATGATAAAAGATGACCTCCCGGCGGCGCTATTTCTTGATGGTAAACGGCACCGAATACTGGGTGGTTTCCCACATCATTTGCAGCGTGCCGCCGCCGGACGGATTCGGTTGAATCGCCATCGTGAACTGGTCCACCGTCTTATCCAGCGTGTCCTTCTTCAGGTCGATCCGCGCCAGTTCATTCGTTGCTTCACTCTGCTCCTTGTAAGGAATTCCCCACTGGCCGGTTTTCTTGTTGACGATCAGCTTCGCGGTGCCGTCGGCGGCAGGCACGGTGAACAACGAGTAGGTGCCGGACGGAATTTCCGTCCCGCCCAGCACGATCGGCTGTTCCGTGGTGAGCAGGGTGGCCTCGTCGGCGCCCGTGCGCCAGACCTTGCCGAACGGCACCAGTGTTCCCCAGATCTTGCGGATTTCACCGGTCTTGGGACCCTTGGAATAAGGACGCCCATAGACAAGTGTGACCTTGTCGCCATCAATGGTCGAACTGATGGTTTCATGCGGACTGACGCGCTGTCTTTGGGCCATCAATGGCAAGGCACAAAGGCTGATGGCAGTGATAATCAGGATGGATTTAAGTTTATTCATAGTATTTTCATGGTTGTGGTTTTTCGCTAGACGTTTTGATTTGTGAGAAGGTAACCGTCGTTATCACTTCAAGCTGGAAATAAGGTCTTCGTTCAACTTCACATAGCCGGTGTCGTTGGCTTTGATCGCGAGTTCGATCGAGCGTTTGGCGGCGACGATCGCGCCTTCTTTATCACCAAGCTTGGCGAGGATTTTCGCCTTCAAATGAACGATGTAATGCGCCTCGCGCGCGGCAATGGCCGCATCAACCCATTTCCTGGCCTTTTGCAAATCCAGCCCGTGATCGTAATAAAACATCGCCGCCTGATAATAGGGTTTGTTTTTTTCATCGGAGGCCATCACGGCTTCAATCTGCGGCATGAGTTTGCCGGCAAGTTCGACTTCGAGCTTGATTGGCACAACGGTTTTTTCCCAAACGAGATTGAGGACGGCTGACTCGTCGGTGATGTTATTGAATTCAATCGTGAACGTTTCAATCGTCTCCGCCAGCTTCACCGGCGTGGCCTTGACACGGACAACATCGGCCTTTTCATCGTATTGAAGCGCCGATTGCGTCACATTCTTACTGATAATAATCGTCCACTCGTTCTCGCCGGGAATCGTGAAGAGCGCGTAAGTGCCGGCGGGAATTTCCGCGCCATTGAGTTTCACCGCCGTGCTGAAAGTAATCTTGGTGGCGTTATTCGCCCCCGTGCGCCACACCTTGTCGTAGGGGACAAGGCTGCCGAAGATCGTGCGGCCTTTCACGCCGGGACGGGAATAAACGATTTCAACATCCGTGAGGCCGAAATGTTGTTTGATGGTGCAGGTGGGACTGGCGGCGGGGAATTCCACCTTGGGCGCTTGGGCGAACAATGGATTGGTCAAAGCCCACAAAAAAGTGAGCGCGAGCATTGGGCGGAATGATTTGGGATTCACACTTTGGAATTTAGCACGATAAACCCCCAAACAAAAGCGCAAAGTTGTTTGGATAAATGAGCGGTTTATTCTGCAGGCCAAAGTTCCAAGGTGCGTGCGATCATTCTTAGTCCTGGCTGCTTTTGTTCGTCAAACCGGGCGTGAGCCAGCCAATCCTGCTGTTGTCCTCGGCGTGCCGGCGAAAGTCGTCCGCAAATTGTCAAAGGAAGAACGCGCCGGCCTGAAATGGTGGGCGGAAAAATACGTGGACAACGGCGCGTATTGCCTGAAGCACGGCATCAGCGTGGGCGGGCCGCTGGCGAGTTAGGGCGTGGGTTTCGCTGGCGCAGTCGAGTCAGGGGTCGGAAGATCTGGTTGTTCCGGGTCTTGGGCTTCAGCAACGTCTCGCAAGCAGGGCAGGTCAAAATCATAAACCTCATCAACTGCGCCCAGCCAGTAAGCGTCTCTTGAACTCAATGGATTTTCATCCTCTTGTAACGCCTGCCATATCATTGAGGTAAAATAGCAAAACGGTTTTATGGTTTGGTGTCCTCTGTTTACGACAAGTTGTTTTGCTGCCTCACTTGCGGATTCATTCGCCACGGCCTCTTCAAATTTTTTGAGTTCTTCTTCGTTGAAAAAAGCGTGGGAAAAACGTGCAACAAGGGTTTCTATGAGTCGAACGTGCCTTCCCACATCATAGTCGCGCAGCAAAAGATAGTCGGAAGCAATTTGATAAATGCCTTTTTCATTTAGCGTCCATTTGCTGTTTTTATTTTTATTGACCTCGTAATCAATAATGCTGTGCAAAACCGTCGCCTCAAATTCCACGCCCAGTTTTCCAGATGCGTTAGGCTGGGCTAAAACTTCAGACAATTCTTGAAGGGAGTGCCAACGCGTAATTGCTTTGTCCACAATCTTTCTCGCTTTTGCAGAAAGATGTTTTTTTAGACAGCGGGCGAAGCATTCAATTTCAGAAAACTCGGGTTTTTTGAGTGCGTCCCTAATTTTTTGAAAATCATCTTTTAATCTCGCATAATGAAAAGCCAGCCTCATTGTCCCCGCTTCAGCCAGCATAGATGCGGTCGCCCTATTTTTACTTTCGAGCTGCGCCGCCATTGAAGATGCAGACTCCATGGTAACTTCCACAACTTCGCTATACCTGACCCCATGAAAATAGATGGATGCTTTTGAATAAGTTATGGCGTAATCGCCAAGGGCAAGAAGCGTAGCCGCCGCGCTGCCTGCATTGCCAATTGCGACGGTGATAATTCGAGGACGTCTGCCACTGGCAGTCCCAGAACATAAAAGATCACGAAGATATTCCACGCAACGAACACCGCCGCCATTGCTGTTGATAAAAATTGTAATCGGCGCATCACCAAGAGAACGCAGATGGAGAATTTCTGGAGCAAGTTTGCTAACCAGCTCATCGGTAAGCTCGCCAAAGACACAAATTGACCGGTTTGTATCTGCTCTAAAATTGGGATCAATCGTCGGCACACTCTGACTGGTTGTTGCGAGCGACAACCGCATTTAGCCGCACGCCGATTAACCTGTCAGTTTCGGAAGATGCAGATGCTGCCTTGCGTTCAGACCGCTCATGCTGAAGGCGTTCAAAAAATTCGCCGAGGCCGCCGTCAAACTTGGAGTAAATACCATGCAGTCGCCTAACGATAACCTCGTTTGCATCCGTTGGCTGTTGGATTACTAGCATCGGTGTTTCCATGCGCGAAATATAGAGCCACCACGCCATGTTATCAACATCAAAAAGACTCAATGTTTTCAATAGATTTTAACTGCTTCACCCCTTCACACCCTTTTCCGTTTCGCGGAGGCAGTGGGTGAGGTAGGGCAGCAGTTGTTTTTTGCGCGAGACGACGTGGCGCAGTTCGTAGATGCCCGGTTCCAAGCGCGGGTAGTCAATGCGCTTGATGAATTTTTCGTCGCCCACGACGAGCAACAGCGAGCATTGCGTGGCCACGTCGGTGACGAGCAGCGTGGAAAAATGATAGCTGTGCTTGTCGCGATAAACTTCCAGTGCGGCGAGCAGCTCGTCCTTGCGCTTCCAAAACTGCTGGAAGCCGATTTCCTCGATCTGCGCGACGCTGAATTTCGCGCCGGCTTCGGCGTATTCCTTGCAGTCGGTGGCGATGGCCTGCGGCGCGGGCTTGAGCGTGAGCAGGGAGCCGGAGGCAAAAAGTTTTTCCGTGAACTCGCGGGCGTTGACCTGCGAAAGCTGTTCGAGCTTCTTCAAAATTTCCGCGTCGCGCGCGGTTGTCGTCGGCGAAGTCAGGTTTAACGTGTCGGCAACGAGGCCGGCGAGCAGCAGTCCGGCGATGTCGCGCGGCAGTTCCACGTTGTTGCGGAAAAAACAGTCGGCGACAATCGTGCTGGTCGAGCCGACAGGTTCATTGCGGAACAGAATCGGCTGTTGAGTGGCCAGCGTGCCGAGGCGGTGATGGTCAATGATCTCAATGATTTCAACTTCGTCCGCGCCCTGGACGGCTTGCGAAAGTTCGTTGTGATCCACGAGAATCAATTTGCGCGTGACAGTTTTCAGAAAATCCGTCTTGGACAAAATACCGACGGTCTGGCCGGCGCCGTCCAGCACGGGGAACGCGAGGTAGCCGGACGACGTGGCTTCTGCGCGCACGGCGGCGAGCGGTGCATTTTCGCGGAAGCAGAGAAATTCCTCGTTCAAAACGTGCCGCACGGCGACGGCGGCATGACAGAGCGAGGCGGTGGTGGCGGTGTCGTGCGGCGAGGTGATGACGCTGACATTTTTTTTCTGCGCGGCCTCGACGGTCTTCGGTTCGACGGTGATTCCGCCGGTGACGATGAGCACGCGCACGCCTTCGCGGATGGCGACGTTCTGGATGTCCCAGCGGTCGCCGACGATGACGCAGGATTTTTCCGGCGGAAATTTTTTCAGCCGTGCCGCAAAGGATTCCAGACCCATCGCGCCGATCATCAGGATCAATTCCTCCTCGCGTTCCGAGTCAAATCCGACGACAAGTTTGCCATCGAGCGTCTGCGCCAGACCGGAAAGTGACGACAAAACTTCGCGTGAGTTCTGGGCGCGGTTGACGGCGGGGAAAAGGAATTTGCTCAATTTGAACAGCGAGAGCAGGCCGCAACATTTTCGGGCCTCGTCCAGCACGGGCAGCAGACGGAGATTTTTTTCGTCCATCAACCGCAGCGCCTCCGCCGCTGTGGAGTCGGGCCGCACGCTTAAAATTTTCCGTTGCATCACGTCGGAAATTTTCGGCGAAACGTCGGCGACGAATTTCGGCGCGGGCACGCCGAAAGTTTTCAGCACGAAATCAATGCGGTCGTTCGTGTCGCCGCAGCGTGCGGCCACGGCCTCGGCCATGCCGGTGCGCCGTTTGAATTCCGCGTAGCCGATGGCCGAGCAGATGGCGTCGGTGTCAGGGTTTTTGTGGCCGATGACAAGAATTTCGCTCATGCAAATGTTCGCGGAGGCTAACCACAATTGGCGATGGCGGCAAGCGGAAGCCGGATTGACTCCGCCGGATGACCGTGCAAAATAATTTGACCGCATGAAAAAATTGATCGCCCTCGTTACCGCCTTGAATTTTGCCGCCGCCGTTCTGGCCGCCGACAAAGTGCCGTTGAATGTCCGCGATTTCGGCGCGAAAGGCGACGGCGTGACGAAAGACACGGTCGCTTTGCAGAAGGCGCTCGACACCTGCGCCGAAAACGTCGGCAGCACGGTGCTGGTGCCGGAAGGAGTTTATCTGACGGGCAGCCTCATCCTGCACGCGAACACCACGCTCCAACTGGCCACCCGCGCGAACCTGCTTGGCAGTCCGGACA
>DMQW01000277.1:0-2155 GCA_003455565.1 Limisphaerales bacterium | reverse complement strand
GTCACCATCACCGGCGGCGCGATTTTTGGACCGCCACTTCCGCTCGGCAAGCTCCGCAGCCCGCGCGGCCCGGTGCTGATTGAATTGACCGGTTGCACCAATGCGGTGCTGGAAAATTTCACCACGCAATACCAGCAACTCTGGTCCATCCACCTATTGTTCTGCAAAGACCTCACCGCGCGCAACCTCACCATCCGCACCGTGAACGCCAACGGCGACGGCCTCGACGTGGATTCCTGCGACGGCGTGACCATTGAGCGTTGCGACATCAACACCGGCGACGACGCCATCGCGCTCAAGTCCGGTCGCGGTCTCGCCGCGCAGCAGCTCGCGCGGCCCACGCAGAATGTCGTCATCCGCGACTGCCGTCTGCAAAGTTCCATCTACGCCGCCATCGGTCTCGGCACCGAAATGTCCGGCGGCATCCGCAACGTGAAAATTCAAAACTGCGTCATCTCCGGCCGGCAGAATGCCATTTTCATCAAGAGCCGCGACGGGCGCGGCGGGTTCATGGAAAACATTTCCGGCGAAAACATCACCGTGCTGAAATCACCGACGTTCATCGGCATTGACCTTGAGAAGAAGGGGATTCAGGCCACCGACCCTGTGCCCGGCGACGTGGAAAAATGGCCGCGCGTCCAAAACATCAGCTTCAAAAACGTCCGCGTGCAGGAGGTCGCCGAACTGGTCGCGGGGAAAAATATTCCGGCGGCGCGCCCGCTGGATGGTTTCACGCTGACGGATATTTCCGGCACTTGCGCCCGCGCCATCTCGCTCGCCAACATGACCAACGTGAAACTCTCCGGCATCCACGTCACCGGTTTCTCCGGCCCGCTCATCACGACGGAAAATGTCAAGGGCGTCGGCCTTGACGATTCCGCCGCGAAATGAAAGCGGTGCTGAAGCAACCGCTTTTTCCCGCCCCGCGAGACTGTTTGACTTCTGCGTTCCCTCGGTTTGCTCCGGTTAAATCTTTTCAGGCGGATGCGCCTTCGCCCATTTCGCGTAATGCTCCAAAACCCGTTTCGGCGTGTCGCGATACCAGCCGTAACCATGGCGCCGTTCGCGCGAAATTTCATTCACGTCGTCGTGAATCGTCAGGTCGCGGTCGCCAAAAATCGGACGGTCCGTGCCCACCTCGTAATAACGCGCCCAGATCGGCCCGCTGCCCGGCGCATCCACGAGCTTGCGGCTTTCGGTGCCGACGACGCGGAAAGCCTTGCCCTCAATTTTCGTTTTCTCAAACCACGCCGCCGCCGCGTGAACGGCCGCAACCACGTTTGCATCCGGCTGCGGCAGTTGCATCAGGAACAAAACAATCGTTCCGCTTTCGCCCGACGATTGCGACGGCATTTCGTAATTCCGCGCCGAAGCCGGCTGCAACGTGAACGCATCATGCTGCTGGCCCCAAACCGTGCGCCGGCCGTCCACGACAATCTGCGCGGCGAGAATGCAATTCACTCCGCGCTTCCAACTCGCATCCGCTTTCGCGCGTAATTCCGGCGGCACAAAAACAAATTCATTTTGTCCGGCGGAAACGTCGCGCAAAAATTCGATGACGTGCAGCATCGCGTCGTCGTTGAAAGTGATCGCGTCGTGGTAGCCGCCCTGCAACGGCCAGACCTGCGGCCAGCCGCCGTTCGGAAACTGCGCGGCAAAAACGTAGTCCAGCCCGTGCAAAAATGCCGCACACAACGATGTGTTATTCGTGCCGGTGGCGGCGGCCTTTGCCAGAAACCGCAACTCCGTCGTCGTCGCGTCGTTGTCAAACGTGCCGACATAACTCCAGCGCTCGTCTTGCGGCCGGTCAAAATCGTTGGTGCTGAGAAAAAGCGAGCCGCTGAGCGCGCCGAACATTTCGCCCGCCGCACGGCGGTGTTTGGTGAAATCCGTGTTTTTGCACCAGCCGCCGGCCGGCGTTTGGAACGAGACGAGGTTGTCCGCGATTCGCCGCGCTTCCGCGCCGCCATACCACGCCGCCGGATTATTCAAGTCAATGCCCTTGGCGTTGCCGGTTTTCGGCGGCTCGGTGTTCTGTTTCACGCCGTGCTCCTTCATTTCCGCGCGCAAAAAATTCTGGTCGGCCTGCCGCTGCCGCACCGAGGTCTCGAAATAATGTTTCCACGCAGGCAGCGCCGCCACGCGCTCCGCCGTC
>DMQW01000276.1:4239-7321 GCA_003455565.1 Limisphaerales bacterium | reverse complement strand
GTGGTCCAAAAAATCACTTCAACAAACTTCCAATCTGAAGTTTGTGGCGCAATTTTCCGTTGTCGGCGCACATGGCGTAACGATACTTTCCGGGCGCAGGCAGCGTGTAAAATTCGCCGCCGGCATTTTCCACCAGCAAGCTGCCGGCGGCCACATCCCATAAATTAATCCGCCGCTCAATGTAGGCATCCAGCCGTCCGCTGGCAACGTAGGCGAGTTCGAGCGCGGCGGAACCCATGATGCGGATTTTCTTTGCGCGCCGCGCGAGCCGGTTCAAGTGCGGGATGCTTTTATCCAGGCTCTCCTTGCTCTTGGAAAATCCCATGGCTATGACGGCATCCTCAAGGCGCGAGCGGTTGCTGACGCGGACAATTTTCCCGTTCAACCGCGTTGGCCCGCCCTTGCTGGTCGTCCAGATTTCGTCCGTGAACGGATCGTAAATCACACCGACGACAGATTTCTGGCAGTGTTCAAGCGCAATGGAAACGGCGGCGTGCGGCATTCCGTAAAAGTAATTCACGGTGCCGTCAATCGGGTCAACGACCCAGCGGTATTCGGCGGTCATGTCGCCGGAAATGCCCTCCTCGCCCAGCACCGGAACCTGCGGGAAAGTTGCCGCGAGAATTTTTTCGATGAGCGCCTGGCAGCGCACGTCGAGTTCGAGCTTGATGTCGTGGGCCTCGGCGGAGTTGACGCGCTTGGGCTTGTGCCAGTTGGCGTGCATGATTTTTCCAGCGGCGTGCGCGGCTTTGACGGCAACGGCGAGGGCCGTGTTCAGCGGGATGTTTTTCATTTAACAGTTCAATGCCTCCAGCGACGCCTGCGCATGGGCGAGCTTGGCTTTCCAATCGGCCAGACGCTGTTGGTGCTCGGCGAGAACGGCGGGCGGAACTTTCTGCGTAAAGTTCGGGTTCGCCAGCTTTTGTTCCACCTTCATGATTTCGGATTGAATTTTTTCCACTTCCTTCGTGAGCCGGATTTTTTCGGCTGCCACGTCAATCAAACCTTCGAGCGGCAAAAATAATTCGCCGAGCTTGGAAGCCACCGTCGGGGTGCCTTTCGGCGGCTGATAATCCGCGTTCACTTCCAACGATTCCGCGTTGAGCAACAGCTTGATGACTTCGGCGTCATGTGGCGTGAGCTGCTGCGCGGGTTTGAAGACGTATTTCACTTTTTTCGCGGCTTGAATGTTGCCGGCGCGACGCAAGTCGCGGCCTTGGCGGACGAGTTCGTATTTCGCGTTCGTCATGTCGAGGTAGCAATCGTCGAGGCCGTAGTGGCCTTTCATGTCCTCGTCGAACGGCAATGGCCACGGGGCAAACATGATGGTTTTGCCGCCTTGTTTGTCCGGCATATCCGTGGCGTAACCCATGCCGTGCCAGAGTTCCTCCGTGATGAACGGCAGGAACGGATGGAACAAACGGATCGTATGCGACAAAATAAAATCAATCACCGCGAGCGTGTTCGCCTTGCGAGCATTTTCTTCCTTTGTAGGAGACGACGTGAGGAGTCTCTGATTAATTTCTGTTTTTTCAGTTTGAGTCTCGTCACCTCGACTCCTACTGGACAAGACGGCTTTGCTCGCCTCCACATACCAGTCGCAATACTCGTTCCAGAAAAATTTATAGAGCGCGGCGGTGGCTTCGCTGAACTTGTATTCGTTCAGCGCGATGGTGACTTCGCGGATGACGGCGTCGAGCTTGATCAAAATCCATTTGTCATCCGGCGTGAGCAGCGTGCGTTCGATCTCGCCTTGAATTTCAAATGCGACGGACGGGGCGTCCGCCGCTGCGCCCGAGGCGGGCGCGCTCCCCTGCATCTGGCGGAAACGGCAGGCGTTCCAGAGCTTGTTGCAGAAATTGCGGCCCAGCTCAACGTCCTTCTCGTCGAACAGCACGTCCTGGCCGAGCGGCGCGCTGCGCATGGTGCCAAAGCGGAGGGCGTCCGCGCCGTATTGGGCGATGAGCACGAGCGGGTCGGGCGAATTGCCGAGCGTCTTCGACATCTTGCGGCCCTGCTTGTCGCGGATGATGCCGGTGAAATAAACATTCTGGAACGGCAAATCGCCCATGAATTCGTAGCCGGCCATGATCATGCGCGCGACCCAGAAGAAAATGATGTCCGGCCCGGTGACGAGGTCGGTGGTCGGATAAAACTTCTTCAACGTCTCGGTCTGCTCCGGCCAGCCCATCGTGGCGAACGGCCATAGCCACGAGCTGAACCAGGTGTCGAGGACGTCTGAGTCTTGCTCCCAATTTTCAATATCCGCAGGTGGTTCAACACCAACGTAGAAATTATTGTTTCCGACGACCGTGTCCTTAGGGTTGAAATCCTCTATGATGGTGTTGAAGCCTTGAGACATATCTAGTCCCGGCAATGATTCGAGTTTCGTTTTGCGATACCAAACAGGAATCCGATGCCCCCACCAGAGCTGGCGGCTGATGCACCAGTCCTGAATGTTCGTCAGCCAGTGGTCGTAAACCTTTGCCCAGCGGTCGGGATGAAATTTCATCCGGCCTTCGGCCACGCAGGCTTTGGATTCCGGCACGGCGGGATATTTCAAAAACCATTGCTCGCTCAAACGCGGTTCAATCGGCACGTCCGCGCGCTGGCTGAAACCGACGTTGTTTTCGTAAGGCTTTTCCTCCACGAGCACGCCTTGTTCGCGCAGCAATTCCACGGCGACCTTGCGGGCTTTAAACCGGTCGAGTCCAGCCAGGGCCTCACCCGCCAAGATGTTCATCGAGCCGTTGGCATTGATGACTTCGATGAGCGGCAGCTTGTGGCGCTGGCCGATGTCAAAGTCTGCCTTGTCATGCGCGGGCGTGACTTTCAGCACGCCGGTGCCGAATTCAAAATCCACATGCTCGTCACCGATGATCGGGATGAGCTTTTGTTCGCGCGGCAATTCGGCGGGCAACGGACGCACGATGTGTTTGCCGATGAGATGCGCGTAACGCGGGTCCTTCGGATTCACGGCCACAGCGGTGTCGCCGGGAATCGTTTCGGGACGCGTGGTGGCGATGGTGAGGCAGGTGTCCGTGAGGCGGACATTTTCCGTAGTGGGACAGGCGTCTCGCCT
>DMQW01000276.1:0-3919 GCA_003455565.1 Limisphaerales bacterium | reverse complement strand
GGCGAGACGCCTGTCCCACTACTTCCGCGACCTGCACCTTGAAGTGATACATGAAACCCTTCTGCGGTTTCATTTCCACTTCCTCGTCGGACAACGCCGTCTGCGAAACGGGGCACCAGTTCACCATGCGTTTGCCGCGATAAATAAGTTCCTTTTTGTAAAGCTCGACGAACACTTTTTGCACACAGCGGGAATACTCCGGGTCCATCGTGAAACGTTCGCGCGTCCAATCGCACGAGCAACCGAGTTTCTTGAGCTGGTTGATGATGATGTCGCCGTGCTTTTCCTTCCATGCCCAGACGCGTTTCAAAAATTCCTCGCGACCGAGATCGTGGCGGGATTTCTTTTCCTCTTTCTTGAGCTGCTTTTCCACCATCACCTGCGTGGCGATGCCGGCGTGGTCCGTGCCGGGCAGCCAGAGAACTTCCTTGCCGTCCATGCGCGCCTTGCGAACGAGGATGTCCTGAATCGTGTTGTTGAGAACGTGCCCCATGTGGAGCATCCCGGTGACGTTCGGCGGCGGGATGACGATGGAATACGCGGGCTTGGCGGACTTCGGATCGGCGGTGAAGCAACCATGCTTCAGCCAGAAGTCATACCATTTGTCCTCGACGGACTGCGGTTCGTAGGCTTTGGGAATTTCAGACATACACAAATAGAAATGGGAGGTTGACGCGAATTACGCGAATTTCCGCGAATTAAAAACAAAACATGAAAGCGAAATAAAATTCGCGATAATTAGCGGAATTCGCGTCAAAGTCTTTTGTTTCATAAACGAAAATCTTTCAGCGGCCCAAGCTTGGGCTTTGACAGAACAACGCGCTTCCACTCCAACGAGTCACCGCCGAAGTTGACCAGCAAACCGAGTTCAAGTTTCGATGCGGCGAGATAATTCAACACTTGTTTGACATGAGCCTCCGTTAACTTCTCAACCGCCTTTGCTTCAAAGAGAATTTTGCTCCAGACGACAAAGTCTGCGTAGTAATGATGTGGCAAGACCACACCTTTATATGTGACCTCATGCTTCAATTCGCGGGCGAAAGGAATCTGTCCTCGCTGCAATTCGACGACGAAAGCGTCTTTGTAAATCACCTCGTCATGGCCTTTGCCCAGCTCACGGTGAATCTCCATGCAAAGGCCGACGAGCTTAAAAACCTCTTCCTTGTAAAGTAGTTCGCTCATGGTTTTGGCTCGGAAAAATTCGCGCTAATTAGCGTAATTCGCGTCAAGTCTTCGCCCTCATTTCTTCAGCAACGCAAACTCCATGGAGTCCACCAGCGCCTGGAGACTGGCTTCGATGATGTTCTCGCTCACGCCGACGGTGCCCCATTCGCGTTGGCCGTCGGTGGACTGGATCAACACGCGCGTTTTCGCGGCTGTGCCGGCCACGCCGTCGAGAATGCGCACCTTGTAATCGGTGAGCGTCACCTTCTTGAGTTTGGGGAACGATTTCGCAAGCGCGGAACGCAACGCGGAGTCGAGCGCGTTCACCGGGCCGTCACCTTCAGCAACTTCGTCGTGAACCTTCTTGCCGACGCGCACGCGCACGGTCGCTTCGCAAACGGATTGCTTGGCGTCGCGGCGCATGGAGACGTGATACTTCTCCACCGTGAACTTGAGTTCGGTGTCCCGCTTCAGGATGCCGCGGATGAGCAACGCCATCGAAGCCTCGGCAGCTTCAAATTCGTAACCCTCGTGTTCGCGTTGTTTGATCGTGTCAAGAATCTGCCGCAACTCCGGCGTGTCGTTGGTCACTTTCAGACCCAGTTGCTGCGCCTTCACCACGATGTTGCTGCGGCCCGCCAGATCGCTGACGAGAATGTTCCTCTCGTTGCCCACCAGCGCCGGATCAATGTGCTCGTAACTCGACGTGAGCTTTTGCACGGCGTTGACATGCGCACCGCCTTTGTGGGCAAACGCCGCCGAACCGACCCACGGCTGGCGCGGGTTGTGTCGCAAGTTCGCGATCTCGTCCACGAACTGGGAAAGTTCCTTGAGCTTCGGCAGCGACTTCGCAGGCACCGAAGTTTTTTTCAGCTTCAAGGCGACGCAAGGAATCACGCTTGTCAAATTACAGTTGCCGGTGCGTTCGCCGTAACCGTTGATCGTGCCTTGCATATGAACCGCGCCCGCTTCGATTGACGCCAGCGCATTGGCCACGCCGAGGCCGATGTCGTCGTGCGTGTGGATGCCGACTTTGCAGGTCAACTTGCCCACAGCGATTTTGGTGATCGCCGCGACTTCCGCTGGCAGACAACCGCCGTTCGTGTCGCACAGCACCACAAAATCCGCGCCCGCTTTTTCCGCCGCCTGCCAGGTGGCAATGGCGTATTCGGGATCGAGCTTGTAGCCGTCGAAACAATGTTCCGCGTCGTAGATGACGAACTTGCCGTGGTCTTTCAGGAAACGCACGGTGTCGCCGATCATCGCAAGATTTTCGTCCGGCGTGCAGCGCAAAACTTCCTTCACATGCAGCATGGAAGTCTTGCCGTAGATCGTGACGACGGGCGTTTCCGCTTCGATGAGCAAACGAACCTGATCGTCCTGTTCGACCGGCACGTTCTTTTTGCGCGTCGAACCGAACGCGGCGAGCTTCGCGTTCTTGAATTTTTTCTTTTTGGCCTGCGCGAAAAACTCGATGTCCTTGGGATTGCTGCCCGGCCAGCCGCCTTCAATGTAATGAACCCCGAAAGCGTCGAGCTTTTCGGCAATGCGCAGTTTGTCCGCGACCGAAAAGTTGATGCCTTCGCCCTGACTGCCATCGCGCAGGGTCGTGTCGTAGATTTCGACTTGGGGTTTCATAAATAGCCCGTAAAAACGGACGGATACTATCTCTGAATCCAGCGGCAGTGGCAAATCGTAAAACGCGGAACAATGAGCCGTTGCACTTTGCGCAGGCGCGGTTAGATTCCGCGTATGGAAATTTTTGAGTCCATCCAATGTCCATTCTGCGGCCAGGCCTCCGAGGTGGTCATTGACACGAGCGTGGCGAACCAGCGGTTCACGACGGATTGTGAAGTCTGCTGCCGTCCGATCGAAGTCCACGCCGAATGCAAGCTGGGTGAAATCCTGAACCTCGAAGTGGCGTCTGGTTAAGTCGGCCCGCTGAACGAATCATCAGGATTCCCAGAGTTTCCGCCGGAAGTTTTTGACCGGCGTTCTCCTGCTCCTCACCGTCGTGCTCGCGCTCATCGTTGGCTTCCCGCCGCGCTGTCCAGCCGCATCAGCCTCACGCTGGCGGAATCCGAGGCCGACGTGGATTTTCCGGCGGCATTTTGCCTTCACGCAGGTTTTGCAAATTGAAGGCGGAAGGCCGATGACAATTCAGCTTTTCGCCACGAGCAGCAAGGCCATGAGCTGGCCGTCGCGTTTGGGAACGGGGGTGATCGCGTTTGGAATTCTCTGGGGAATGGTGGCGGTCGTGTCGCACGTGACCCGGCGTTTGCCGACTCAAAACTGAAAACGGCTTGGGCGATTTTATTTCTACGAACAGCCTTGCCTCGGTTTGGCGGGCTACCAAATCGGGGCAAGACCAGTTTCAATTTTCATTCTTTGAAGTTCACAAAGCGCGGCGGGACGGATAGGTTTGCAGGATAAATTTATGGTCGAACCGATTCCTTACCTTGACCTGAAGGCGCAAATCAAACCGTTGCGCGCGGAGATTGACGCCGCCATCGCCCACACCATTGACAACTGCTCCTTCTGCCTCGGCCCGGACACGGCGCAGTTCGAAAAAGATTTCGCCAAATTCTGCGGCGCGGAATACGCCATCGGTTTCAACAGCGGCACGTCGGCGTTGCATGTGGCGATGCTGCTACTGAAGGTCGGGCCGGGCGACGAGGTCATCACCACGCCGTTCACGTTCGTCGCCACGAGCTGGGCGATTTCCTACGTCGGCGCGAAACCGGTTTATGTGGAC
>DMQW01000217.1 GCA_003455565.1 Limisphaerales bacterium | reverse complement strand
ACGTCCACGATTTTGTCGTTCACGGTGAGCATGGAATAAACGTCGTAAAGGTTCGGGTTTACATCGCTCCAGAATTTTGCGTCCGGCAATTTGCCGCTCGCGGTGAACGTCTCGGTCTGGCCGCTCACCAAGTCCAGCGCGTCGCTCGAAAATTTCGCGCAGACTTTTCCGCTCGCATCCACGACCACCGCCGAGAGCGTGATGGCTTGCTGGTCGCCCGATTCGTTGCGGACTTGCGACTCAATGTTCACGTCGCAGGTTTTGCCACTGATGGAAAAATTCGCCGGATAAACATAAACGCCCGTCGTCTTGAGATTTTCGTAGAGCGGCAGCGTCTGATAAACCTTGCCGGTGAGGTGCAGCCAGATGTCGTGATTCAGCCCGCCGTAATTCGGATTGAATGCGCGGCCCATCCATTCGTAGCCGACGCCCGTCGCTTCCTCGACGTAATCGTTGCTGTTGTCCACCTTCACCGCGATGACGTTTTCCGTTTCGCCGAAGTTGACGAACTCCGTGAGATCCAGTCCGCACGGCGTCACGCCGTTTTCATATTTGCCGGCAAATTTTCCGTTGACCCAAAACCGTCCGGCCTGTTTCAGGCCTTCAAACTCCAGAAAAACTTTCCCGCCCTTCGCGCTGGCGGGCAGCTTGAAATGTTTGCGATACCACGCGATGCCTGCGTAGGCGTGCCGGTCGCCGCCGCTGTGGCTGATGATCTGGGTGTAAGAGTCGGTGTCGTTGTAAGTGTGCGGCGCGCTGACGGTCGTCCACTTCGCGTCATCGAACGCGACTTGCTCCGCATTGGTCACGTCACTTTTGAAAAATTTCCAGCCGGGATTGAAGTTGAACGTGAGGCGCGGCGACGCCGGTGGCGTGAAATTTTCCGCCGCAACGAGCGGCCGGGTCAGGGTCGCGCAAATTGCGGCGAGGGTGAGGCATTTTTTCATTTTGCTGCGCTTGAAATTTTCACGAGCGCCACGCCGTGCGGCGTAACGGTCGTGGAAAATTCTTTTTCAAATCTGCCCAAATCCTTTTGCCGCCACAAATCACGGACGGTTTGCGCGCCGGAAAGTTTCAAGTTTTCCCAATTCGCGACCACGGTTGCGGGCGTGCCGCCGAGATTGAACAGCCCGACCGCTTTTGAACCGTCGGCCAAATCCTTGGCGAATACGCGCAGGTTGCCGTTGGTGGAAATGCACATCGCCTGCCGGCCGAGCGAATCCTGATCCACGGCGAGCACTTCGTCGTTGCTCAAAAGACTCAAGGTGAAGTCGTCAAATTTTTCCATGTCGCAGCCGATGAGCAGCGGCGCCGAGAGTAAACACCACAGGCTGATGTGCGTGTATTGTTCATCCGGCGTCAGGCGCGTCGGGTGCGTTTTACCCCAGCCGACTTCGCCGACGATGAGCATGTCGGGGTCGTTCCAGTTCCCCGGTTTCGCATAAGGCGCGGCCTTGTCCTGCTTGAAGCCGATGCCGCTCATGCTGCGCCAGGTGTCGGTGATGTCGCCGGTGGTGCGCCAGCAATTGCCGTTGACCGAGCCGCCCCATTTCCACACGTCCGCCATGCCGTATTGACAAAGGCTGAAAACGATGTCGCGGTTTTGTTGCCGCAGAAAATTTCCCATGACTTTGTAGGGATAAATCGCGCCGGCATCATTCGTCGCCGTTTTACCCCAAAGCGGAATGTCCTTCGCCGTCGGATCGCCGCCTGATGCAATTTCGCCGTAGGAACACCAGTCGTATTTCAAATAATCAAAACCCCATTTCGCGTAAGTCTGTGCGTCCTGTTCCTCGTGCTGCCAGCTTGCGGCGCAACCGCCGCACGTCCACGGGCCGGGCGAGGAATACAAACCGATTTTCAAGCCGAGACCGTGGACATAATCCGCCAGTCCCTTCATGTCGGGGAAACGCGAGTTCGGCACGATGAAACCTTGCGCGTCGCGAAATTCTCCGCGCAACGTCGGGTCTTTTGAGTCGCGATGATTTTCCCAGAAGTCGTCAATGTTGATGAACGTCCAGCCGTGGTTGACGAGGCCGCTCTTGATCATCGCATCCGCCGCGCGCTTCACCCGGTCGGCGGAAACCGCGCCCGCAAAACAATTCCAACTGTTCCAGCCCATCGGCGGCGTGAGCGCAATCTCGTCGCCGCAGACGATGCGGAAATTCTTTTTGGCCACGCCTTGGGAATTTTTTGCGCACAGGACAACCTGGTATTCACCCTTGGCCGTCATGGAACCCGTCAACTGGCCGGTAACTGGATCAAGCGTGAGGATGCCGGTAAAGAAGCCGCGTATGACTGGCATTTTTTGTCCTTTCAAAAAAATCAGCAACCGGTCAGGTTGGCCTTCAATGCTGAACTCCATCGGCCGTTCGCCCGTCGCCGGAATCGTGAACAGAAACGGCGAGCCGGGCCGCACGCCAAAGACGTTCGCGCCGTTGATGCGCGGCGTGGCCGGTGCGGCTGGCGTGAGAATGTAAGGTGCGACGGGCGCAAGCGGCTGTTCGCCCGCAGCCGTGATCGGCTTGCCCGCGACCGTTTCAAATTTCGCGTCCGCCCAGTCCGCGTGGTCATAATCAATTCCGTCGCCCGCATCGCTGACTTCGAGCACGAGCGATTTCACGCCGGCGAGGTCAACTTCGCAATCCCTGGCCGCGTCACCGGCGCGCAACACGCCGCTCTTCCAAAGCACCTTGCCGTCGCCGCGCACGATGAATTCAACACTCGACGCCGGATTCTTGTTCACTTCGTCATCCACACCGGTGCGGGCGGAAAATTTCTGCGCGCCGCCGTCCAGATTGACGCGCAGCGTGCTTTCCGCGTGGGTGCCGAATCCGCGCGCAAATTCTTTTCCACCGATGGTCAAGGTGTGGCCCTCGACGGATTTGTTTTTGTGCGGCTCGCCCCAGCCTTGCGTGGCGGAGCCAAGATTCAAGTCGTCCAGCCAGATGGTTTCGGCGGAGGCGATTCCGGTTGTGAGCAGAGCCAATGAAAAACCAAGCGCGAAGGCACAGTGTGAATTCATCCGTTGATTGTGCCGGCTGAAAAAAACCGCGTCAAGCCCGTCGCGGAAAATTTCTCCCGGTTTGCGCGCCGGATGATCGGGTGTCACTTCATCGCCCCGCAAAAAGCGTCCATACATTCGCAAATGCCCGCCTTGACCCGCCGCGCCTGCGTTTAATGATGGCCGCTCAATTTTTATGACAAAAATTCAAATCATCAAGGCGCGGCAATCACCCACCGTTGCGCGTCGTCGCTGGTGAACGGCTGGAGCGCAATGCCGTTGCCCGGTTTTGTTTTGACCGTCGCGGTGAGGGCAAGTTTGCCGGCCTTTGACGCAATGCGGTAGCTGCCATCGTTGAGCTGGTCAATTTTCCAGAGCTGGTTGTCCGTCCCCGTGAACGGCGCAACATCCGCCGTTTTGCCAGTTGCCTCCAAACCATCCTCGCCTGCCACGCTGATGATTTTGTAGAAGCCGTCGCTGGCGGGAGCGATGATCCACTTCTGATTGTCGTGAACCAGATACCTGGCGGTTTGCACGAGGTTTGTGGAGGACTGAAGAATTGTGCCGGTTCGTTGGGAACGAATCTGATAGGTTCCGTCCCTGACATTTTCTCCGGGCATTGGCCAGCCATCCACCGTCCAGAGCAACGGACGAATGTCCAGGATGGAACGTCCGGTTCTGCCCAGCTCCGCCTCGTAGTGACAACTGAATTTTTCCACGCCGTCATCCTCTAGCAAACCAAAATGTCCGGGACCGATGTCCTTACCCTGCGCCGCGAGAAAAAGCGTGCCGCCGCCGTCTGCCATGTTTTCACCATGCCGGTCAAGATACGGCCCGGTAACTTTTTGCGAGCGCCCGACGCGGATGTTGTAAGTGCTGTTGCTCCCCTGACAACAACTCCCGTGATTCACGAACAGATAATAATACCCGTCGTGGAAGATGATGTCCGATGCTTCGCTTTGATTGGCGATGACCGAGACAGGAGAATTGGTGGCGATGCGCAGACCCGTTTTAGGATCCAGTTCGACCAATTCGATGTTGCCGTGATAAGACCCGTAGCAAATCCAAAGCGTCCCATCCGGGGCATGAATCACGCCGGGATCAATGGCGTTCAAATTCTCGCCCTCGACGGAATGAACCACCATACCACGGTCGGTCCATTTGTAATTCGGATCGTTGGTGTTCAACGTCGGGCTGGTCAGCAAGCCGACGGCAGAAACATACTGCCCCCAACTGGAGATGGAATAATAGAGGTGGTATTCGCCATTCAACTTGATGACATCAGGTGCCCAAACGCCTTGACCATCGTTCTTCGGCACATGCTGTTTTACGGAATCAGGGATGCGGTCAAAAACTTTTCCGCCGCGCTGCCAGTTGAAGCCGTTGCTCGACGTGAGCACGGAAATACCGCGCCCCGTGCCGAAGACATAATATTTCCCGTCGCACACCGCCACGGTGGACGGATCGTGGATGCCGATCATGCCTTCAAGCGCCAAAGCCGTGGCGCTGCCGAGGGCGAGAAGGACCGGGGCTAAAAAGTATTTCGGAATTAGGAGGCATCGTTTCATGTTGAAAAAATTCTTCATTGGATGGCGGCCCGATTAAAGCGGCGGGCGCATCGTCAGTTCGTGCTCAATTGGCCAGTTTTTGCATATCGTGATCGAACGCCTCACCATCGAATGGAATCACGACGACCTTGCTGCCGTGGGTGTCGTTGCCGCGTTCCTGATTCTTTTCGACATCCAGGGCCGCCAGCGTGAAGTATTTCACATGGCCATTTTCGAGCAGCACACCGGGACGTTCCATCTTGTCCCAATGGTTGATGGTGCCATCGGTGTAGCGCACAAAATCCTTTCTCGGATCGTATGCCAGACCACGGTTGACCCAGTTGGTCTTGCCGTCCTTGGACGTGAGGTGGTAGGCCGTTCGAGTGCTCCAGGAATTGACGACGATGTGATAAAGTCCGCCGCTATACCAGACGACGGGGTCTTCGAGATTGGGGATGCCCTTGGGATAGGCCGGCCCCACTATCTTGTAAGGGCCACAGATGCCATCAGCGGCTTTGCTGATCATGACCCGGCCATTGCGCGGGACGATCATATAGTCGCCATCCGGCCGGATCATGACGCTCACGTTGGAAGCGCGCCAGTTCGTTTGGCCTTCCACAGTGAGCAGTCCTTTCATTGTCCAGGGTCCGTCCAGAGATTTGGAAACAAACACAGCGCCCGGCCGGGTCTCGCTGACGATGACGGCATAACCCTCATCGTTGGGCAAAACCAGCGCCGTCACATTGTGACCTTTGCCACCCAGGCTGTCCGGCCAGCACATTCCCTTGTCAACATACGGCCCAACCGGATTGTCGCTGACCGCATGCACGGCTACCGAGCCAAACCATCCATTATGTCCCTTGGCTTGATCCCAGCGGCTGGCAAACATGTGATATTTGCCTTCGGGTGCCTTGATGATCTGCCCGTCCCAATAACACCACTGTTTCATGGTGTGGTCTTCAAGGCCGTTGCCTGGATCGCGCGGAAAAACTCCCGGCGCGCCCCACACGTTCGTCGTCAATCCACTCACAATCGGCGTCGGCAGAAAATAATCTATCAAGGTTTTGTCAGCGGCAGGCGACGATGCGCCGATGGTTAGTGAAATTAACGCGAATAAACGAATGACCGTTTTGATGGGATTCATTTGGTTATATTTGTTCTTGCGGGCGCACAAATCAATTCTGGAAAAGCAACGGCACAATTCCTTCATCTCCAATGGAGTGCATATTGCGTAGCCTCACACATTCAACGCCGCGATTGCTGGTTTCAGTGCCTTCTCTAGCCGCGACATGGCTTCGACCGCTGCCTCGTGGATTTGCAGCCACTTCTCAGCGTCCTGCCAGCCACCGAGGCCAATTACTTTGCGGATGCGGCACGCTTGTTTACCGTCGAGCCTTTGCCATTCCAAATCGTCCCCAAAGGTTTGCTCAATGGCGGCTTTCTGGGCGAACAACTGATCGAAGATAACCTTGTTCTCTGCTTCAGCACCTGTCCCGCGGTCAATGTAAAGTTCGACCTGAGTTTCGTGCTCCCGAACTGCGTAGTTGAGTCCCAATCCGCGTTTGCCACATCCCGCACCGACCCAGCCGTGCTGGCCGGGAGATCGGTTTGCGTGGAGTTTCGTCTTTTCCTTCGCGGCCTGTAGGAGTCCGGTCCAGAATTTCTTACGGATGTCGTAGCGTTCCGGTATCGCATTCTCGGCCGTGGGTTTGAGGACACTGCCCGGAGTATCGTCCCCGTGCTCTTCATCCTCTGCGTCCCACTGCACCAGCGACCAAAGTTCTCGCAGTTTCTCCAGCAAGTCGGTTTGGCGCTTCTTGAGAAGCTCTGGAGTCCACTCAGAATGCCCCAACACCTGTGTCGTTAAGACAAACGGAACCACGCCCTTGTCCGACGTGAAATACTTTTCCTTCTTGGTTTCGAAGTCGAAGTTCTGTGCCTCACTGTTCTTCTTGCGTGAAAGGAGTGCCAGATTTGCCAGACGGTGGACCCATCCGTCGCGATCAGCCTGCTCGGGAAACCATTTCATCCATTGGCTGTCCTTCTTGGGTGTCTGCGGCAGCACGTGCTCGATGGTAACAATTGGGTAATCATAAACCGCGCCGCCACCAGACAGCATCGTGTCGAGTCTGAGCAGCACATATGCGCGAACCTTTGTAAGTTCGTAGAGATTCCCGTTTAAATTGCTGAACGTCCTGCGTTTCTCATACTCCGTTGGCTCCAGCTTCGCGGCGAGCACATGATCTTCACCGCCATCTTCCAATACCTGAAGGACGCCCGCATATCGGTCCAGGCGGTCGTTGATGCCATAGCGCATGATCATCATGCATGCGGCCAAACGCTCCAATTGCTTGAAGAACCAGCCGAGCCATTCAGGGTTATTCCCGTGCTTGGCAAGAGCCACGAGGCCGGGAGGAACCCAGTCGAAGTTGTCCACCCGATTCAGCCACTTCAAGTATGCGTTGACTTCTTCTGCACCGTGCGCGCTCTGGTAATCGGCGTCTTTTATAGTCTCCAATGCATCGGCGTAAGGGGTCAACTGCTCATCAATGAACTTTGTCGGGGCGGCACCCGGCTTCACGTGTTCGCGGATCTCTTTGAGGATCGTTGTTCGGAGTTTCTGTTTCACGCGGATCATGCGGATATGCGCGAAAAGAGCGTCGAATGCCTCCCGCCCGAGGTTTTCCTCCGCAGTCTCCCATTTCTTCCCGTAGACATCCTGGTTTGGCTCGCCGGGAATTTTTCCAATGATCTCAGCTTTCAGTATGTCAGCATGCGAAAGATTTAGACCACGGTCGTTCATGACGGAAAAGATGCGATAGGCGGAATCCATGTCGGGCGTGGAGACCACCACCATGAGGCACTTGGTGATGATGAACTGAGTGAATGCCGCCAACTGCTCCGCCTTCCTCATCTTGAGCTTGCCAGCCAGGTAAAGCGCGTTTGCCCTGATGTTTCGCTGGGCATCGTTGCGCAACCCGCCGGGATTCAGCTTATCCAGCGCGCTCAAGCCGTTCTCCTGCTGGATATGTTTCTCGAAGAACTCGGCATCCTGAGGGCGCAGAGTGAGCCGGAACTCGTCCTTCATTCCCTCGAACATTTTCCCCTTCTGCCTCAGGTAGTCCGAAATCGCGTCCGCTCCCTTGGGTTGCAAATGCCTTAGGACCGACATCAGGATCGTCAGCGTGGTCAAACGTTGTTGGCCGTCAATCACCTCGGCAGTCGGCTGGTGTTCCTCTTTAATCAGAACGATGCTGCCAATAAAATATGGATCCTTCTTCGCCACAGGCAACTCGTCGCCCGTGTGCGCCGTCCAAAGGTCGTCCAGCAACTCCTCCGTCTCCTCCGTCGTCCAGGCATAAGGCCGCTGATAACGAGGGATGAAGAATCTGAACCCGTCGCCAAAGATGTGCTTCAAGTAATACTCTTTGCCTACGATCTGAAGGGTGCTCATTGGTAAGTTTTCATTGCTCGCAGCGTGAACTTCATTCTCTGCCTTGTCCATTGCTTTCTTAGCTATCCCGAACTTTTCACCAAGTTTCCAGAGATGCCCTGGAAAGCGTGCGTTAAAGTTTTCAGGGCGTGAGCGTGAGAACGATTTGCTTTTGGTTGCGGGAGATTCCGACCTTGAAGGTTTGCCCGGCGTTCAGAGGTGGAGCCTGACGAAGCAGAGTTGCGACGTCGGCGGTTTTGTCTCCATTGATTGAAAGGATGACATCAGTTTTTTGCAGCCCGGCTTTTGCGAGGGAGGAGCCAGCGGGAATTTCCAGCACCAGCACGCCTGTCACGCCGGGCAGACCGAACGCGGACATCTCGCCTTCGTCGGCGAGGTTGCGAACGTTTGCGCCGAGCCAAATGCGTGGCGTGGGGTCGCGAGCTAGTGGTGCGGCAGCAACCGGTTTCTGTCCGGGCAACCCCGGCGTGCGGGCGATGGCTTTCAGTTCCGGCTTTTGCACACCGAATTGATCCATCGGAAAATTCACGAAGCCCAAGGCCAGCGCAGGCGAGCCGTCTTTTACCCGGTAGTCACCGCTGGTAGGATCAATGAAGTGCGCATCCGCAGAAATGGAATGTTCGTCTCGCCCGCTTTGTTGTTGCAGGGCAGTGGCAGGCGCATTGAACGCGCCAACGTTGTGCAAAAGATTGTAATCCATTTCCAGTCCCCACGGCGGGGCAGGCATCCGCGCTGGCTGGTAATCGCGCCAGACAATGTTGCGACTGAAGATGTCGCCGCTCTCAGCAAACCAGACGTGCGGATGAAAACCGGAGCCGACCATGATGTTGTTCTCAACCACGCGCCCGTAACCTTCGCGGTTCTTGATGCCGCCGTGCAGACAAAGATTATTGCTGATGATGTAAAAGGACGAGCCGTCATCGAGATCAATGTCCCAACCGTGATCGCAACGCCAGCGGTTGTTTCGCAAGATGTTTGGTTTGACGGCATCGAGCTTCGGCAGGTCGGGAACTTTTTTTACCCACGCATTGACTTCGTTGATATTCGGCCGC
>DMQW01000357.1 GCA_003455565.1 Limisphaerales bacterium | reverse complement strand
GATTGAGAAAGATCGGTTGCAGGCTGTGTAATTTGATCGGTGGTTCAGCGTTAAAACTGCTGATGGCCGTTGTGCCTCGCCTACTTGTTTCGAGGCTCATCAGATGAGGGGACGGGCGTCGCGCCCGTCAAATCCGGCGTCGCGCCGGATTTCGTCAGAGGTCGTCCGTTGCTCGTTGTCCGCATAAACAAAACCAGCCCATGTCCCACAACGGTTTCGGGCGGGACGCCCGAAACAACAGGCCGGAGGCCTGTGCCACCCAACTCATTTTGCAATCACGGGCTAGGGTTTTGACTCGAGCCGGTTCGTCTGCGTCCGACTGAGTAGCTTCGGCAAAATGGAAACGCCAGTGAAGTTCGTTGCCGGCCGGAACTGCGCGATTTCCAGTGCGGTCGGCGCGAAGTCCCACGCGGCCCACGCGAAATCACTGACCTGTCCGGCAGGAATAGTTTTCGGCCAGTGAACAATCATCGGCAATGAAAGTTCCAGTTTGCCGCGAAGGTTTCCGTTCGGGCGGAGGAAATTCAGATTGGTGTCCGCAAATTTTTCCGGCGGCGACGCGCTAGTGAAGAAGATGGCGACGTTGTTGGTCAGGTTCAGTTTGTTTAACTGTTCCAGCACCTGGCCGACGCCGCTGTCGAGGCGCGTGATGAGTGCGGCGCGGTTTTTGGCGGCTTGCGGCCAATGTTCATCGGTGAACGGCGCGTCGGTCGGCACGGGAAAATCATCCGCGCCGGTCGCGGTGGTGCGCGGCGCGGGCAGGTTCACGAGCAGGAAAAACGGGCGGAAGTTATTAAACTGATCCGGCTGGTTGACGCGGATGAAATTGGCCGTCGCGGTCATGAACAAGTCGGGCAGATACTGTTCCTTTTTGCCGCCGGTGTTCGGATAGAGCATTTCCTTGCCGACGAACGCGGCCATGCGGTTGTTCGTCGTGTCTAAAATGCTGTTCGGCGCGTATCGCCAGAGATAGTCGGCATAATAATTTTTTCCTTCGTCAAAATTCAGGAAGCCGGCGAACTCGTCAAAACCCCTGGTCCACGGCTCGCCGCCGAGTCCCCATTCGCCGATCAGCCCGGTGTGATAGCCCGCCTGCTGGAGCCGTTGGGCGAGGTTGATTTCATTCGGCGCGCTGGCGGCGGCGGAATTTTTTCCGAACAACAGCGCTGACGGCACCGGCGAACTTCCGGCATTGCCCGCGTAGTAACCGGTGAAGCGGATGCCTTCGGCGGCGAGGCGGTCGAGGTTCGGCGTCTGAAAATTGGTCTGGCCGTAGCAGCTCAAGTCGCCGTAGCCGAGGCCGTGGCATTGGATGAAAATAATGCTTGCGCGGCGCGCGGTGGGGCCGGCGTGGGCGGCCACAGAAATTTGCAGCAGCGCGGCCAGCAGAATGAAAAGATGATTCAGCTTCATAATGGACTATGATTCTGGAAAGTTTCGCACGTTCAAAGCAATTCTTTTCCGAAGCGGATTTTGAACAACCAAGGAACAAAGAAACAAAGTTCTGAAATAAAAGCGCCCCTGCGTTGCTTGGTTTCCTGGTGGTTCAATTCCTTTTCCCAAACCCGGCTTCGAGCGGAATTTTGGTTGCGACGATGAAACTCGGAATCGTCGCGAGAATCACCCACAAAAAAAAATGTTGGTAGCCGAGCTGTTCCTGCAACCAGCCGCTCCACATTCCCGGCAGCATCATGCCCAGCGCCATGAAGCCGGTGCAGATGGCGTAGTGCGCCGTCTGATGTTCGCCGCGCGCGATGTGGATCATGTAAAGCATGAACGCCGTGAAGCCGAAGCCGTAACCAAATTGTTCGACGGCGACGCCCGCGCCGATGGCGAATAAATTTTCCGGCTGTGCGTAGGCGAGCCAGATGAAAACCGCGTCCGGCAGATGAATCGCCAGCAGCATCGGCCACAGCCAGAATTTCAAGCCGTGCCGCGCCACGACAAATCCGCCGAGCAATCCGCCTAATATCAGCGCGATAATGCCGGCCTTGCCGTAAATCAAACCGAGTTGTTGGTCTGTTAAACCGAGTCCACCCGAAGCGCGCGGGTCGAGCAAAAATAATTGAACCATTTTCACGAGTTGCGCCTCGCCGAGCCGGTAAAGCAGCAGAAATAAGAGCAGCACGACAATTTTAGGTTTCTGAAAAAACGTCCCGAAAGTTTTGAAAAATTCCGCGCAGAAATTTTCTGGCGAGGCAATGCCCTTTGACTGATCGGCGGCCGGACGCGGCAAAATAAACCAGTGATAAACGCCGAAGCATAAAAAAATTCCGGCGACGAGTGCGAAGGCCATTGACCACGCGAACACATAATTGCCGGTGCGTTCATGGATTGTTCCGGCGAGACTCACGAGTTCGCCTTGAGCGAGAATTGTCGCCACGCGATAAGCCGTATTGCGGATGCCGACGAAAAACGACTGTTCGCGTTCCGTCGTCGCCAGCATATAGAAACCATCCGCCGCGATGTCGTGCGTGGCGGAGCTGAACGACAGCAGCCAGAAAAAGGCGAGCGTCAATTGGAAAAAGTGCGGCGCAGGGATCGTCAGCGCCACGCCCGCCAGTCCCGCGCCGAGGAGAAATTGCGTCGCCCAAATCCATTGCCGCCGCGTTTTAAGCAGATCCACCACCGGACTCCACAGCGGCTTGATGACCCACGGCAGATACAGCCAGCCCGTGTAAAACGCGATGGCCGCGTTCGACACGCCCAGATTTTTGTAGAACACGACCGACACCGAGGCGACGAGGACGTTCGGCAATCCTTCTGCCAGGTAAAGCGTGGGAATCCACAACCACGGATTCCGGGAAACATCTTTTGCGGTGCTCATTTAATTTTTGCGGGTGACACCGGCCTCGCCGTCACGGGAGAACGGCCGGCGAACCGGTATTTCAAGGCGGAACATTAAGACGCCCCGTTTGCGAAGGGAAATTTTTTCTTCGTTTCGACCTGCCTGCGCGACACAATCGGCGCGTGATCGGCGCATTTCTTAACGCCTTCGGCATCCTGCTCGGCGCACTTTTCGGACTCGTGCGGCACCGCCCGCCCGCCGTGCGCCCGCAGAGTTTTTTCAAGTCCGCGCTCGCCGCCGCCACGGCTTTCTACGGACTGCGGCTGGTCTGGGAAAATGTCCACGGAACTTTTGCGTCCGGGTTGAAACAGCTTTTTCTCGCCGCGCTCGCCGTCGTTCTCGGTAACTGGCTCGGCAAAATTTTACGTCTCCAGAAAATTTCCAACCGTCTCGGTCGCCACGCTTCGGGTTTGCTGGCCGCCGCGCAGAAAAATCCGCCCGGCCAACCGGCGGACGGTTTTCTGGCCGCGACCATTCTGTTTTGCGCCGCGCCGCTCGGCATTGTCGGCGCGGTGGCGGACGGCTTGTCCGGCTATTTTTATCTGCTCGCGGTCAAGGCCGTCATGGACGCGCTGGCCATGATGAGTTTTGTAAAAATATTTCGCTGGCCGGCGGCGCTGGCGGCGGTTCCCGTTTATCTTTTTCTGAACGGCTTGACCCTGGCCGTCCATTCCGGCGCGCGTCCGTGGTTGGAGCTGCTCGCGCTCATCGGCTCCGTCAACCTCGCCGCCGGCATTATTGTCTGCGCGATGGTGCTGGTGATTCTGGAAGTGCGTCGCGTGGAACTGGCCAATTATTTGCCCGCGCTTGCCCTCGCGCCGTTGCTGGCGCGTTTCCTAGGTTAAAAAAACTATTTGTAGATTAAACTGTCCGGCAATACTTTAAGCTCGTGAGGCATAAAAGAAAACCTACACCACATCAAAAGCAAATCCGCTTCTTTACGTTTTTTTTCGGGGCGATTCTTGTGTTGGTGACCATCGCGCTGTTTTGGCTCTTCAACCGTCCGCCGGGAACCGCTCACTGAATCAGCCCGCGTTTTCGCAGCATCGCCGCCATCGCCTTGTCCATCAGAAAATCCGCCAGCGGCTTCGTGGCTTCGTCCAGGCTGGCAACGGCTGATTGCAGCTTTTTCAAATCGCCGGAACCGCTGGAATTTTCCGTAGCCAAAACTGATTCCACTTCGCGTGCGGTGAATTCAATTTTCTCGCGGTAATCACTTTCAATTTCATCCGTGTAATCCGTGGTTGCCTTTTTGGTCGCGGCCAAAGTTTCCTTCGCTTTCAACTTCGCCTCGACCCAGCGGCGCGCGGCTAGATCCTCGAACGCGTGTTCCACCGATTCCTCGACCATCTGCTGCACCGCCGCATCGTCCACGTCCACGGCGGATTTCATCTCCACAATTTTCTCTTTGCCCGTCCTCGTGTCGCGGGCGAGGACGTGCAAAATTCCGTTCGCATCAATTTCAAACTGCACGCCCACGCGCGGCACACCGCGCGGCGCGGCCTCGAAATCAACCGTGAATTTGCCGAGACTCCAATTGTCCTTCGCGCGTTCGCGTTCGCCCTGCAAAACGTGGATGAGCATGTTGCGCTGGTTGTCCATCGCCGTCGTGAACAGCTCGCCCGCCTTGAGCGGAATCGTCGAGTTGCGCGGAATCAAAACATTCATCAGGCCGCCAAAAGTTTCCAGGCCGAGCGACAACGGCGTGACGTCGAGCAGCAGAACATTTTTGAAACCGCCGCTCAAAATCTCCGCCTGAATCGCCGCGCCCAGCGCCACGGCCTCGTCGGGATTCTGCGACGTGTTCAGTTGCGGGCCGCTGGCTTTGTGAAAATTGCCGCCGAGGCGCAGTCCGCCGCGCGTTTCTTCAAAGTCCGCACAGCCGAAAAGTTCACCGACAAATTTTCGCACCATCGGCATCCGCGTCTGGCCGCCGACAAGAATGATTTGATCCAGATTCTTCGCTTCAAGTTTCGCGTCCGCCAGCGCGCGCAGGCAATGCGGCCGCGTGCGGGCGATGATGTCGCACGTCAGATTTTCCAGTTCGGCGCGCGTGAGCTTATAGCTGAACGAAAAATCCGGCGTGAGAAATGGCAGCGCGATTTCCGCTTCAGTTTCCATGGACAATTTGATTTTCGCCAGCTCCGCCGTCTCGCGGATGCGCGCGAGAATGGGGAGCTTTTGCGATTTGAAATTTGCAATTTCAGATTTCAAATCCAGTCCGCTGCGGGCGGTGATTTTTTCCACCAGAAAATCCACCAGCCGCTTGTCCAGATCATCACCGCCGAGGCGCGTGTTGCCGTTCGTGGACAACACTTGGAAAACACCTTCGTTCAATTCCAGAATCGAAAGGTCGAACGTGCCGCCACCCAAATCATAAACCGCGATCTTTGATTTCTCCTTCAGCTTGTCCAAACCGTAAGCCAGCGCGGCGGCGGTCGGTTCGTTGACGATGCGCTCCACGGTGAAGCCCGCAAGTTCGCCCGCGCGTTTGGTCGCGTTGCGCTGCGCGTCGTTGAAATACGCCGGCACGGTGATGACCGCGCGCGTGATGGCTTCGCCAAAATAATTTTCCGCATCACGCTTTAATTTTTTCAGCACCTCGGCGGAAATTTCCTCGGGCGAAAAGTTTTTGCCGTGAATGGGAATCGTCACCGCGCCGGTGTTGTCGCCTTTGACCGGATACGTCACGAGCATTTCTTCCTGCGAAATGTCCGCGCCGCGCCGGCCCATGAAACGCTTCACGGAATAAACCGTTTCCGCCGGTTTCAAAAGGCGCACGCGATTGGCTTCGTGGCCGACAACCGCTTCAGAATTCGCCGATGAAAAATGGACGACCGACGGCGTGAGCCGCTGGCCGTGGGCGTCCGCGATGACCAGCGGGATGCCCGAATCCACGGTGGCGACGAGTGAATTCGTGGTGCCCAGATCAATGCCGACAATTTTGCTCATGTGCGGCGCAGATTGAACCACGAAACACACGAAACACACGAAAAAATGGAATGCGCCGGGCAGTGTCTTGTCGTCTTAATCTTAATCCTCATCGTAATCGTAATCTCTCTTCAACCCCGATTAGGATTAAGAGTAGGATTACGATTAAGACATCGCCCGGCACAGCACGACAATCAGGATTCTTTGCGCCATGACGTCTTGATGGTTTATTTTCAAAAAAACATTGTCCGGTTCCCCGTTCTGCGGCCATGTATAGGTGATGATGAGCGATGACATGACGCTGGTGCGGGAATTCGCCGCCCGCCAGTCCGAACCGGCTTTTGCCGCGCTGGTGGAACGGCACCTCAGCTTGGTCCACTCGGCGGCGGTGCGGCAGACGGGCGACACGCATCTGGCCGAGGAGATCACGCAGGCCGTGTTCATCATCCTTGCGCGCAAAGCCGCCACGCTCGGGCCGAAGACCGTTCTCTCCGCGTGGCTGTATCGCACCACGCGTTACGCGGCGGCGGATGCGCTCAAAACCCGGCGCCGCCGCCACGCCCGCGAACAGGAGGCCTTCATGCAATCCACTTTGAACGAACCCGACACTGACGCTTGGGCGCAACTCGCGCCGCTGCTGGATGACGCGTTGAACGAACTGAGCGAAACCGACCGCACCGCGCTGGTGCTGCGCTACTTTGAAAATAAATCCGCCCGCGAAATCGCCGGGGCATTGCGGATGGAGGAAGGGGCGGCGCAGAAACGCGTGGCGCGGGCGCTGGACAAACTGCGCGCCATCTTTGTGAAACGCGGCGTGACGCTGACGGCCACGGTGATTGCCGACGCGGTGGCGGCGAACTCCGTGCAGGCCGCGCCGGTGGGCTTGGCGGTGATAATTTCTGCGAATACCGCAAAAGGTGTGGCGGTTGCGGCATCGGTAACCGCTCTTGTAAACGGAACCATCAAAACCATTGTTATGACAACCATCCAAAAATCTTTAATCACCACGGCGCTCATTGCCGCTGTTGGCGCGGGCATTTACGAAGCAAAGGAAGTCGCCAAAGCCCGCGTCGAAGTGCAGACGCTCAAGCAACAGCAAGCACCGTTGACCGAACAAATCCAGCAGTTGCAAAGGGAACGCGATGCCGCAACCAACCGGCAGGCGAGCCTGTCCGAGGAGTTGGCAAAAAATAAGGTAAATAATTTAGAACTACTAAAACTTCGCGGTCAAACCGGGCAGGCGCAAACAGCTTTGCAGGAATTGGCGAAATTGCAAAATAGTGCCGCCCAGCAAAGCGGGTCAATGCCTGCATATTTTACCAATGCCATGGCGCAAGGAATAACCATGTCCGAGAAATTCAAGAAGAAGGCAGCCCTCGCCAAGCTTGAGCGCATGAAGGATAAACTTCATCTGGCTGATGACCAGGCTCAGGCCATCAGCGATATCATGACCAAAAATATTGAGGCTAGCTCTCAACAGACTTTGAATGCGATGTTGGGTAAACAGACGCCGGGGGAGGCGCAAGGTGCTGCCAACGCCTTGCTGAATGAAGATGCGGCAATCAAGGCGCTGCTCACACCCGACCAACTGGCAAACTATCCCGACTTCATACAAGCTGAAAATATTTCCACTGCCCAAAGCAGCGCTCAAGCAGAGGTGACGATGATGACGGGTGAAATGGATCTTTCGCAAGAACAGCAGGACAAAGCTCATGCCGCACTTTATCAACTGGATTTGAACCAAGCATCCGCCCCGCAAAATAAGGCGGCTATCGCCAATGCTCGCGCCAGTGGGAATTACCCCGATTTCGTCGGGTTGCTGATAGAAACACAAAAGCAAACCTTGGAAGACAAGGTGAAAGCTCTTGATGGCATCCTGACACCGGAGCAGTTAAAAACTTACGAACAAAAACAGCTGGACATGATTGATATGCAAGCCAGCGCGATGAAGATGTTTCTTCCCCAGACAACCAACGGAGCCGCACAGTAGTTAGACAGCTACAAACCACATCAAATTTGTGAACACACAACACAGAAGCAAAAGCTTGGCCTTCGGGATTCCAGGACTGATTCTTCAAATTGGTTGCATGACTTTAAGTCGTATCCTTGCCCCCAAGACTGGAGAACACACGGAGTGGTTTGCGCTGTTAGCGGCTGGCTCGTTGATAGGTGTCCTTCTCTTGATAGTCGGCTTACGTCATTACGCGAAGGCTAAAGGATATGGTTCTGAATGGGGACTTCTTGGGATTTTTTCGCTTCTTGGCATATTGATCTTGGTCGCGCTTCCTGACAAAACAAAATACTAAACGGCATTCCATTGGGATTCATCGGTCAGTCCGTCGTCGAAAAGGCTGTCTCTTATA
>DMQW01000002.1:11958-14849 GCA_003455565.1 Limisphaerales bacterium | reverse complement strand
CGCGCTTCGCGCTTCGCTCACATGCCAATCTTCTAGAAATTGTTCCACGCCGCCTTTTTGCACTTCAGCGTAATGCACCTTCACCGTGCGGCCTTCAATTTGCAGACCGCTAGCCATCACTGCCACGGTTTCATTATTCGCATAGCGGAAAATGGGCGGCAGTTCCACAATCCTGATTGAATCATATCGCCGAGCCATTTGACGGTTGGCATCTTGATAGACGGGATCGCTCAAAAAGCTTTGAGGCAGCACTAAGCCGAGCAGTCGTGGCGGTTGTTGCAAGAGACGATGCAGAAACTCGGCGGGCGGCTTTGTTTTTGTTGCGCCGATGGAGCGCCGATAACTTGCGGAGAACGCTTCGTATGGCGGGTTTGCCAGCACCGCAGCGGCGGATTGTAACTTGGACTTCCATTCCGGCCAACGGAAGAGGTCAGCATGGTATAGGTTCGTCCAACTATTGCTGTTCGGATAATCCGACAGCGTGAGCACCAACCGGCAAATTTCTAGTGAGAGTGGATCAGTTTCTACGCCAACCAGACGATGACGAAAATATTCATGTCTTGCCCTTGGTCCAAGGCTCGGCGCTAAATCCTGCCCCAGCCGTTCCATTGCTTTTGCCAAAAAAATTCCATGGCCGCTGAAAGCCTCTAGCACGACGCGTTCATCAACGGGCACTTGCTCCCAAGGCAAATGGTTCACAATGTAATCTGCCAAACCTGCCGGAGTGCTATGAACCCCAAACTCGTCCCGAGTGCTATCCGTGATGAAGGCACTCTCGGCGACGAAAGCAAGGTCAGGCACTGAAAGGTTTTGGAAATGCAAAGTGTTTTTGACACTAGCCCATGCGGTTTCCAGAATGCGCTTGCGGCGAAAATCGGATTCAGGCTTGTCGAGAAGCCCCGTTTGCTTTTCTGCCGCTTTCAATATGTCGAGCGGATCATTCAATCCATCCCAGCCTTTGGCATCCGCGCGATCCATGAATATTTTCGCGGTTACAAAACGAAACAAGAATGCGAACAGCGGAGCTACCTTCGCGGGCCGACCATGCACTTCTTTGTAGGCTACCGCAATTTCTTGGAAACTATGTCCGAGCAATTCCTTGAGCCGCGTCTGAAATTGCCGCGCCAAGGCCGGTGCCAAGCCAGTATCGAAAATATCGGGTTGGCTGTGAGCGGATACATCAGCAGTTGTTTTCATCCGACCCAGTGCATCCGGTCCCCAAGATGTGCGGTTCTCACGAAAGACACGTTCCGTATCCTGCAAACGGAAAGATTTGCCAGCCGGCTTTGCACCGTCCATGCCAACCGCCCACGGTTGCACGGTGTCATTTTGCACCGTCATCAACAGCGGTGCGCCGAGAGCTTTATATTCGCTCGCAGAATTTCCGGCAGATTCATCGGCAAAAACAACGCCTATCCGCGCATTTCGATAACTTTGCGGATAGCCTGCAAAGGCCGCCAAAGGAATACGACGAACGCAAGTAGTGGAACCAGTCAGATCGCAAAAGTCATAATTCCGACGAATACGCGCCCCATCATAGCCAGCGAATCCGAGCGCGGCTTTGAACGTGGAGGCGATTTCAGTTTTCGTCATTTGACACCACAAATTAACAGTTACCTGCCGAGCTGTCGAGCAACGCACCGTCAACTTGAGCGGTTAAAACTTTATGCGTTGGCTTGAGGGTCAGTGTCGGTATGCAGGGCATCCTAATTCGCGAAGGAATTTCCGCAAATATAAAAATTTGAAAGCGACCTTTGTTACCGGACGATACAGTGAGCCTGCATCAAACTCTGCCGTGATCTTACGGTTTCGCCGGTTCGCGTTTCGACCATTGCAGCAACAAACAATTCCCACAACCCAAAATCATTCGAATCCCGGTTTGGATTTGACCAAAAAATTTCAGCCGTGGCGGACTTTGCCGCTGGTGGTCGTGCTGATTTCGGCGACGATTTCGAGCGTGGCCGGCACTTTCTGGCTCGACAGCCGTTTGCGGCAAAAGGCGATGATGTCTTCACCCGTGGTCTGGGCTTGGCCGGGGCGCAGTTGCACTTCGGCGTGGATCGCCTCGCCCATTTGCGGATGCGGCCGGGCGGAAACGCGCGAACGCAGCACCGCCGGATGATGGTCCAGCATGGCGGCAACTTCCTCCGGGAAAACCTTGTGGCCGGCGACGTGAATCACGGAGGAAGTTCGTCCGTCCAGCACGATGCGACCGCCGCTGTCGCGGTGCGCGAGGTCGCCGGTCAGAAACCAGCCGTCGTGCAGCACTTCGGCGCGCGAGCGGGGCGGATTCAGGTAACCGGAAAACATTCCGGGGCCGCGCAACGCGAGCTGGCCGGTTTCGCCTTCCGCCAGCGGCTGCATCGCTTCATTCACAATTTTCGCTTCAAAGCCAGCCACGGGACGGCCAATGGCTTCGGGATGTTCGGCGGCTTCGGCGATATTCATGATCGGCAATCCCACCTCGATGATGCCGTAGCCCTGTGACACCGGCACTTTATACTTCGCGAGAAAATCCAGCGCGGACTGCGGATGCAGCTTGGCGGAAACGGACATCACGCGCTTGAGCGACGGCGGCAGCGCGCGGCCCGACTGGTCGCTGTTCATCATGCGGACGTGCATCGGCGTGATGTAAAGAAAAGTGGCCGCATGTTTCGCAGCGGTTTCCAAAAGGCTGCCGGCCAGATAATCGGCGCTGACAATCACCGTGGAGCCGACTTCCAAATACAAAATGATGGAAACGTAAAAATGATACGCCATCGGCAGCACCCAGAGAATTTTGTCCTCGCTGGTCAGGCCCAAGCCGGAATTGGCGGCGCGCGTCCGTTCCAGCACATCGCGGTGCGTGAGGACAACCCCTTTGGCCGCGCCGGTCGTGCCAGAAGTGAATC
>DMQW01000002.1:0-11886 GCA_003455565.1 Limisphaerales bacterium | reverse complement strand
AGTGCCAGAAGTGAATCGGACGAACGCGGCGTCCTTGATTCCCGGCGCGAGCGGTGGCTGGGAATTTTCCAGCCGCGTGAAGCGCAGACCATTGCCGCCGGGATTTTCCAGCGAAATGGTTTTGCCGGGTTGAGCCGTGCCGCTGCCGTCGTCGAGAATCACGCACAACGGCGCTTTGGCCAGCATGTCGGACAATTCATCCGCCTTCATCTGGTGATGAATGGGCATGATCACCGCGCCGCAGCCAAGCGCCGCCAGCGCGCCGATGACGAACGCGCGTCCGTTGCGCGCCCGCACGCCGACGCCTTGTCCTTCGCGCACGCCGAGCCGGTCAAGTTGGACGCGCAGTGCTTCGACTTCGCGCCAGAGCGATTGGTAGTCCAGCGCGCCGCCGGTATCAATGATGGCGGTGCGATCAGGCCACTGACGGGCGGATTGGGCAAGCGTGTCGAAAACGTTCATGTGCGAAGATTAAATTTCAGATTAGCGCGGGGCAAGGCTCGGATTTGCCGCGAACAAATTATTCAGCTCATCTGTCTGCGGATTTGCGCCACAGCGTCATCCAGCGGACGGCCCGCAGCTTGAAACGCCGCCGCCGTTCCCGCCGCCCATCCGGTCGCCAGAGCCGTGCCGATGACGCGGGCGGAAGTCATCGCACCCGTCTCCGCAGAAAGGCAGCGGCCAGCCACGAGCACGTTGTCCAGTTCCACAGGGCGCAGACAATCCAGCGGGATGTCATAGTAATCGCGCTCGGCGAAATAAGTCATTTCCGGGCGCGGACTTTTTCCCCAGCGTTCCATCGGCCAGCAACCCCGTGCAATTCCCATCGGTGATTTTCGTGCGTCCAAAACTTGTTCATCCGCCAGCCGGGCGCGACCAAGAATGCGCCGACCGGAGCGGACGCCAAGTTGCGGAGCGACGGAATCAAGCCGTGAGTTCCGAAAGGCGGCGACGTTTCCAATCAGGAAGCGATGGAGCGGTTCGAGCAACGCGCGCGACTCGCGTTCCCAATCAGTCACCTGCTGCCAGAGTGCGCGGTCGGGATTGGCGGGAAACAAACTAAGTTTGAGCGCGAGCCGGCCATTGGTGCCGGTGCCGGGAACGAGCGCGAGCCGTTCACAAATGGCGGGCAAGGAACCGTCTTCGACTGCGCGACGCAATTCGCGTCGCACTTCGAGCAGCCCGCGTTCGACCAAACCCGGATCAACATTCTCCAAAACAAAAACCAAGGCGGGCGACTGATCGGTCGCGCCGTTTTCAGCGTTGGCACCGGCCAGCGCGGCGGCGGTCGCCTCGCCGGTGCAATCCACCACCGCCTTCGGAGAAAAATTCAGCGGTTCGTTCCAAGCCAATGCGCAAACCAAATTCATTCGCGAATCTTCCGCTCGCGCTTCAGCGACGGTTGCGTGCAAAATCACGGTGACATTTCCAGACTCACTCACAATGGCGTCGGCCACACGCGCGAAAATTGGCGGAGAATAGGGCAGCACCCAAAGTCCGGAATCCACGCAGAGAGGTTTTGTGCCGCTGTCACTTTGCAATCGCGAGGAAAATTCATTTGCAAATCCACCGGCGACTGGCGTGGCTTGTGCGCCGGTCGTGTCACGAAGATACAATCCGCAGATGGTGCCCACTTGCGCGGTGGTGGCTAATCCACCGAGAAAACCGTAGCGCTCCAGCAACACCACCTGCGCCCCGGCGTGCCCGGCCGCCGTGGCCGCCGCCACGCCCGCCGCGCCGCCGCCGATGACCAGCACGTCGCAGGAAATGGTGGTGGAACCGATTCGAGGAGTGCTGTTCACTGTGTTTTTCGTCTCATAAGTCCGCCGTAGCCGCGCATGTATTTCCATTGCGGACGCACGTTCAACAAAACCGTCATTTTTTGTCCCCAGCGCGTCACCGGTCGGCACCAGTCCACCGGCGAACTCCATTCCGCGCGCCGTCGTGCGATGTAATCGAGTTTCGTGTTAGTGTTTTCAGCCAGCCCGGGCGAGAGGTAATAGGCCGGCTCGAAGAGGTCGTGATCCGGAGATAATTGGCCCTCACGCACGGCGGTTCCAGCCAGCGTCGTGCCTTCGTAAATGCGAAGGCCATAAGTGGCAAACACGGCGTTGGCCGACGCGCAACCGTTCAGAAAGGTCTGGGTTTCCTCGATGTCCGCCCACGTTTCGCCGGGACCGCCGAACAGCAGATAGATCGCGAAAGGCAGGCCGGCATCACGCGCGGCTCGCAGCGCGATGCGGATTTCTTCCTGATCAAACGGTTTGTCCAGAGCCTCCAGCATCTTGGGCGTGGCAACATCCAGCCCGAATTCCACGCCGCTGCAACCGGCTTGCGCCATCGCCCGCGCCAGTTCCGCATCAAAGCCCACCGGGTTGCAAAACGCATTCCAGCGAATGGGCAGCTTGCGGCGGGAAAGCTCGGCGCAGATTGCCAGCGCGTGTTTCCGGGGATCGTTGAAGACGCTGTCCACGAAAAAGAAATCGCGCATGTTCGACTGCTTGGCAACAAGCTCAATTTCTTCAGCCACCTGTTCCGGCGGACGCAGCCGGTAGCGCCGGCCCTCCAAATGGGGATAGATGCAATAGGAACACTTGAATGGACAACCGCGCTTGGTTTGCACGCTGACAAATCCGCCGTGTTTCACATATCCGGTATAACGGCATAGATCGTGGGCGGGCAACGGCAATTCAACCAATCGTTCGACCGACTTGGAGGGAAGAAAAGTGGGCGGAACATCACTTTTGCGGGCGATGACAACACCCTCGATGCCTTCGGGTGATTGTCCCGCTTCCAGTCGCGCCAACAATTCGGGGAAGGTTCGTTCACCTTCGCCAATGACGCCGTAATCGGCTTTCAGCCGCTGCATCCAGCCGCGAGGTGAAACTGAAAAACCGCTGCCGCCCAAAATCAACGGCCCCTTGAAATGGTGGCGCACGATTCCCGCCAGCTCCTGCACGCCGTTGAAATACGAACGCGGCGCGAAGGCCCAGCAGTTGTCGAGATTGCGGATGCCAAACGCCACGACTTGAAATTCGTTCACTTCCAGCGCCTGTTGCAATGCGGTGGGCGGCGCAAGCGCCAGTCCCAAATCCAGAAACTCGACTTCGTGGCCGGCGGCCTTGGCGGTGGCGGCAACGCATAGCACTCCCAACGGTGCCACCGGGTAAGGAGACTGTTCGCGGTTGGTTGCCACCAAGAGCACCTTCATAACGACTCCTCTTCCAGCAAAGATTTGCGCATGTCGCGTTCCATGCCGTCCACTTCCGCCGGACTCAAGCAATCATCCACCGACGACAGCAGCGCGGAAAGCCGGTTGCCGAATCTTAAAAACACGACGGTCAATCCGGGTGGACGCCAGGCCGGCACCAGATGGGTGACCTCCAGAATTTTTCCGCCCCAAAGCTCCTTCATGCCGGCGCACGTTTCGCCTGAATCCGAAAAGCTGAACGTGGCGATTTTGCCGCGCGTCGGCTTGCCGAGATGATGAACGTAGAAACCCAGCGGCAGCGGCTTGAACATATCCAGCGCCGCCATGCACGATTCCGGGAAGCGGTCGCGGATCTGGTTGGTCATCTGCCAGCTCAATTCGCCGAGGATGTCGGTGATGCGTCCGGCAAATTTGGGTTCGATGCGATAAAAAAGAATGGAGAGATGGTTGGAAAAAATCGGGCCATTCGCGCCGCGCTTGCGCGTGTCGTGCGGCACGGGAATCAAATAAGCGCCGTCCTGGTTGCCGCGCTGGACGGCGACGGTGTGCAAAGCGCGGAGGGACGCCGCGAGATAAAAGTGGCTGCGCCGAAATCCGCAGTTGAACTGCTGGCAGCGCGTGTCAATGCGGGCCGTCTCCTCTTCCGTGAAATAAATGATGCGATAATTATTCCGGCACAAAGCGGGACGCGGTCCGGGCGGCACCAGGCTGAAAAGCGGTTCGTCGCCGGATTCGTGGAGCCACTCCACGGAACCGCGCGCCTGTTTCACATTAGGCCACCAGCCGGATAAATCCCAGCCTCTTTGCTTGGGGCTGATCAAGTTCTGGGCAGTCGGCACATTCTTGGTCGTGTCGTCCGCGTTGAGATGATTCAACAACAGATCCAAACCGCGCGCATCAAGATAAGTGTGGTTCCAGGAAAGAAACAAATGGCTGGTGCCGTCTGCGTGGCGCATCACGTCGAACGCCAGTCCCGGCCCGCGTCCGGCGTGCAACTCGCGTTCCGCCACAACTTGCGGCAGCGGCCACGGCGGATTCGCACTGCCATTTTGATGGTGGTGCTCGAAAAGAACGGCCTTTGGTTTTGCGGATGTGCGCCAGAGCGGAGGAAGCAACGGCAGCGGACGGAAAATCCGCGCGCGCGCCAGCCAGTCCATGATGGGCGATTCGGCGATTCGGCGACGCAACCGTTTCACATCAAAACCGTTTCCTAATTTGATGACCGCGCAGCAGACATTGCCCGGCAAACCGACCCGGCGCATCCGGCGATCCTGGCCGTGCATGAAGTAATCTCCGGCAGCCAATCGAATTTGACGGGGCAGGTCAGGCATAGTCAGCAAGCCAGCCAGAACTTAAGACGTTTTTGGGCTGTTCCGCGCCAGCTCGGCGATGCAGTTGGCCAGGGTGGACATCGAGGCCAGATTGGTGCCCGTCAGGTGGGAATCCGGCACCCGGACGCCCAGCACGCGCTCACAGAAAAGCACCAGTTCCACCAGCGCAAACGAATCAATGCCGGCTTGGGACAACGGGCTGTGCTCGTCGAAATCCACGCCCTCGGCCACGAAGTTGGTCCGTGCAAACTCGCAGAGCTTCACGGCGATTTTTTTGGGATCCGTTTCTGGAGTCATTACTTGGTCTGGTTGTTGGCGAATTAATTAAAAATTGTTGAGAACCGCAAAAATAAAAGCCGTCGGCGAAAAAACCGACGGGCATTTGAATCCGGCCACGACACAAGGTTTGAAGCACTGATTATCAGCAACACTCATTGGCATGAGTATGAAGCGGCTCGGAACGGCGTCAAGCTTGGAAGCTTCCTCATCTTAATCTTAATCCGCCGAATCTGATTGCGATTAAGAGCAGGATTATGATGACGGTTGAAATACCACCAGTTTGGAGACGGTTGCGGCATTATCTTCTTGCCCGGTCGGCGATGCCGGAACATGCTTTGCCGCATGGCCGAACCCGTTCAAGCGCAAGTTGCAACTCCCGCCCGTTTCTCCAAAGCGAAGGTGATCATAATTAAAATCATCGCCCTGACCGCGATCAGTCTGGGGCTAATTTTCGGCCAAAGCTGGGCCTCCACGCGCTATTACCAGCCCGATTACGTCGCGGGATTTTACACGGGCTTGCTGGAGGGCGCGCTCATGCCCGCCGCGCTGCCTGGACTGCTGCGGGGGCAGGATGTGCCGATCTACGCGCCAAACAACGAAGGCCGCGGCTACAAGATCGGCTACATTTTGGGTCTCAACACCTGCGGCACCTTTTTCTTCGGCGTCGCCTTCTGGCAGCCGCGAAAGCGGGATGGAAACAAAAAAGGCGGCTGAACAATTGCGATTTGCATATTCATCCGTATTCCAAATCTGCGCGTCAATCGCGTATCGTAAATCGTAAATCAATACGGCCAGTCGCAAAAAATTTCCATGACGCTTAGCACCCCGCCGCCCCAATAACAGTTGGGCGTGAAAGTAAATGCCTGTCGGTGCCGGTCGAAAACAAGTTTGACCGGATGAGCGGGAATGTTTGGATCGTAAGCCTCGAATTCGATGGTTTGCGCCGACTCGGTGAAGCCATACAACACGATTCCGTGATTGATGGTGATGCGCGGAAAACGGAACAGATGCACGAGCGACACGCCGCGTTTGTGCAGCGAGCGTTGCAATTTTTCCGCCATCTTTTCCTGAAACCGTCCGGAGACCCGAAAAATCATGCGCCAGTGGCTGCGCAGAAAATAAGATTCCCACGCGGCGCCGCATGCCGCCTTTAGCAACGGTTCGTGCGCCTGGCTGAACAAACGCAGGCCGTCGTAGCCGGGAATCACCAGCCGTTCCGGTTCCGCGCAGGCCCGGCGCGGATTGCGGGAGACGATTTGGCAGATGAGCTTTCGGTAAGTCGCTGAATCCACCGGCGGCAATTCCGGGGCAAAGCGGGCATGATCAAAAAATAACCGCGTCGCGCGAACCATTACGAAACAACGGTGATAATAAGTGGGAGGCGGATTGGCCCGGTAAGTGGTCATCGCCCCGGTCACCGGGTCGAAATGGTATTTCCACACCAGCTCGTGCGCGAAGGCGAAGGTGTCGCGTTCAAATCGGAAACTGCGCACAGGATGATCCGTCGGTGCCGTCATTGCTTTTCCGCCGGGCCGGTGCCGCTCAAGGCGAGTTCCGCCGATAATACTTTTGTGTCCGCGATGAACGCGGAAACTTCCGCCTGAATCATAGAACCCAAACGGCCGGTAATGACCGCTTCGATTCGCAGCGTTTCGCCGGGGCGGGCTGAACCGAGAATTTTGACGGCGCGCAACGCGGTGAGTTTCAGTCGCGGCAAAGACGGATTGGCCGGGTCTTCCTGCGCCACCATGCCGGCCACCTGCGCACCGGCTTCCACCAGCAGCACGCCGGGGAAAATCGGTTCGCCCGGCAGATGGCCGCGCAGATAATATTCGTCGCCGCGCACATGATATTCGCCCACGCCTTTCACGCCCGGCGTAAGGCTCACCATCCGGTCCACGAAGCGGAATTCCGGGCCGTGCGGAAGCGAGCGCATGGCCAGCAGCAGAATTTCCGGCGAGGCGCTCATTTTTTCAACGGTTCAACCACGGTGTAGTCCAGCGGCAGTTCCACGGTGAACATTTTCGGCTCAATCGGCACGTTCAGCACGACGTTGGTAAAATCGTTTCGCAAACTGGAGCCGTCGGCGAATTTCATCTCCGTGGCGGCGATGGTGAAATCGTTGGTGTGAAAACCGATCACGATTTCACCGATGAATTTGCGCGCGGCATCGCTTCTCGGCTGAAGCGTCATCTGCAAAATTGAATTTGTTTCCGTTGCTGACAACAGACGGAAGTTTTGTTCCATGGTCGCGCGGTCGCGCGGAAGGCTGGCGTCCAGCAGGGACAGCGCATCTTTCATCGGGCCGGACGGAACGCCGTCGAGAGGATATTTTTCCGCCCGCTTGAGCCGCGGATAAACGATGAGCAATTGATCCGGCCGGCGCAGCACGATGGTTTGCACCGGCTGACCGATTTCCCAGCGGAATTCACCCGGCTTCACCCAGACTTTGCCGGCGGACACCAGTGGCTGGGCCAGCACCTTGAGCGAACGAGTCTGGATGAAATCGGCAGACCAGCTTTGAAGATTGGTCTGCACCGCGAACCATTTGTCGAATTGAGCGTCGTAACTGGCACCATGAGAAACTGACGCCGCCAGACAAAGCAGAATCCAAAAGCCGCATCGCAGCGCGCGAAAAAATCGGGTTATTTGCCCTTCGGCCAGATGGGAGTAAATTGATACCATTGGTCTATATCCTTGCGAATTTCCGGCTCGAATGCACGCAGGATTTGTTGCGTCAATTCGCGGCGCGCTTCGCGGTTGCCCAAAGCTTTGCGGTCATAGGTGAACTCCGGCAGCACTTTCACGGCGTAGCCATGGGGCCGGCGGACAATCGTCACGCCGACCAGCGCGCAGCCGGATGCCCGCGCGAGTTCCGCCGCCGCCAGCGATGCCTCGAACGGATGTCCGAAAAACTCCACCGGCACGCCGCCGCGATCCGGCGGACGATCCAGCGATACCGCCAGATCCGCGCCAGCCTGAAGTTGTTTGATGACTTCCACGAACGCAAAACCGTCGTCGCCGATGATCAACGTGTCCACGCCATAGCGCGCCCGCGCCGCCTTGCGCATATCGGTCAAGCCGTCGTCGGGTTCGGCCTGCGTGAGAATCGTCAGCCGGATGCCGAGTTGGTTCAGTAAAAGTCCGCCATGTTCCCAATTGCCGAGGTGCAGCGTGATGAACAGCGTGCCGCGTCTGCGTCGCCGGGCGGCGTGGATGATTTCCAATTCGCTGGGATTCGTCAGCCAGTTTCGCACCAGCTCGCCGCTTTCGACGCGCCATAAATCCACCAATTTCGCGGCGAATTTTCGGTGCGCCGCGCGTGCGACTTTTTCGGCTGCCATCCGGTCACCGGCAAAAACGGGCAGAAAATTTTGCACCACCACTTCGCAGCGCTGACGTTGGAACCACCAGTAAAATTCGGCCATGAGCATGGCAAATCCTTTCACCAAACCCGCTGGTAAAATCCGCACGACGGCCAGGCCGAACCGCCACAAACCGGCGCGATAAAATGCGGGCAGTTTTGGACGCGCGGATTTTCCGCTGACTTCCGTTCCGACAATTTCCGCTTTCCGCTTTCCGCTTTCCGCTTTCGCAGCAAGCAGCCACCACCAAGTCGGCAGGAGAAAAACAGAAACGAGCATATTGGTGCCGATGCCCACCGCGCACACCTTGCCCAGACTCGCCATGCCGAGATTGCTGGAAAATGCGAGCGAACCAAATCCCGCCACCGCCGTGCCGCCGCACAACATCAGCGCCCGCCCGACGGAACGCCGGACCGCAACGAGATCGCCGCCGTGTCGGCGCAAAGCGAGCTGGATGAAAAGCGTGTAATCCACGCCGGTGCCGAGCATCAGCGGCAGCGCCATCAGGTTCATCAAATTCCAAGTCCAGCCGGCCAGCGCCATTGTTGCCAGCAGACACACGCCGCTTAAACATAACACTGTCACGCCGAGCAGAATTTCCGTTGCGCGACGAAAAGCGAACCAAAGCGAAAGCAATACAAGCACAACCATCGGCGTCACGACCTGCCACATTCTTGACTGCACGCGTTTCAGCGTCGCGCTGCCGAGCAATTCCCAGCCGGAGAGCAGCGCGTTGTTTTGTGCGAGTTGTTTGGATAATGCCGTCAATTCCGCCGCGTCAACTTTGTTGGTCGCGGGATAAATCAATCCCATCACCAAAATTTCATTCGAGGTGCGCGCGACGAATCGTTTCAACAACCACTGGCTGACGTGATTGGTCGGCCAGATCACCGACTTGCTTTCACCGGCGCGCGACCAAGTCCGCACCAGTTCTTCCGTCAACACCATGGCATTGGTGTTGAATCCTGCACTCAGCGTGGCCTCGCGCAGTGACGGGCCTTTTTCTCCCAAGACCGCCGCCGTCGTGCGATTGGCTGCTTGAAATTCAGCGCGCGGCCACAGTGTGTCCGGCAGCAGATAATGTCCGATGAGTTGATTCGTCACCGCGCCATTCAACAACTCCTCGGCCTTGGTGAGACGTTGATAAACTTCTGCTTCGTTGTGGCCGGAAATGATCAGCCAGAGCGGTTGCGGCGGCAGGCCAAGTTCGACGGTCATTTCATCCAGCGTTGTCTGCGCCTCGCCGTGCTGCGGTTGCAAGGCGTTTCCGCTTCGATCTAATCCCGGTCGTTGAAAACACAACACCGCGCACGCGCTCAAAAAAATTAAACCGGTCAACACGAACGCCACGCGATGAGAAGATTTTCCTGCGGACACAATTCCAGTCACTGGCGGCTCCTGCGGCGCGATAAAATAATTCCACCAGCGGAACGGCGTTTGCGTCGGACGCGGTTGGCGGCGTTCGGGAAACAGCGGCGGCAGATAAATCATCACCATCACCAGCGCCGACACGCCGATGCCGATGGCCACGAGCGAACCGAGTTGACCGAGACCAGGCAGGCCGCCGAGGTTTAAAACCAGGAACGCGCTCATCGTGGTGATGGCCGCCCACAAAATGCTTGGCGCAATCGCGCGGCGGATTTCCGGCACGGTCATTTGCGGATGCGCGAGCGCCTCCTGATAATGGACGACGGCATAATCCACGGCCAAGCCCAGCAGCACGGCGGCGAAACCCAGCGCCACGACGCTGATCGTTCCCAACACCAGCCCGCCCAGCGCCAAAGTCGCAATTAGAATCAATGCCAGCAATGCGAGCAGCCACAGCATCGGCAGCCAGCGCCGATGCGTCAGCCAAAAGAGCAGGGCTATGATCAGGGATGTTCCGACCACCGACTGGCTCATGTCGCGCTGCATGCTCGTGGCGATTTCCTCCACGAAAACCGGACGCCCGGTGTAGCGGATCACGACGCCTTTCCAATCTTCTTTCGCTGGCCCGGATTGTAATTCCGCCACGACCGCGTGGATGGATTTCAACCAGCTTGCGCAGGCACGGTAACTGGTCAGGTCCACGGCGGACTGCACAAACAGCAAACGAAAATTTCCATTGGTGGAAGCGAACATCTGATTGCCCTGATCCATGGACATGCCGCTGATGTTGGTCAGCGCGGGCATCGTCAGCAGATTGAACGGGTCGAACGAACGCCGCGCGAGATCCATCGGCGACATCGAAGTGGCGAGCAGTTCGCGCGTCTCGTCGAGCGCGGGCTTGAGCTGGTCGGGCGCGAGCCGGTTGGTCAGCGCGGCAAAATCTCCGGGCGGCTGATTGAACCACAGCCAGCCGAGCAATTCGCCGAGTTGATCCGGGCGTTCCATCCACGGCGGCTGCCAAGTCACTTCCTCGACGAGGTTGGTTTGTTGCCGCAAACGCGTCGCGAGTTCGCCGGCGAGCCGCTCCGCCTGTTCGGCGTCCGCCGCGCGGAGCGTGACGACCAGTTCGCGGGCGTTGGTAAAGTGCCGCTGATAAAGTTTCAGGCCTTGAACCGATGGCTCGTCCGGCGGTAGCAGATCGAGGATGTCCACATCAAAGCGCAGCCGCGCCAAACCGAGGCCGACCGCCACGAGGAGCAACGCCCACCACCAGCGTTTCAGGAAGGAACTCACGGCGATAAAAATCCTTCGACGGTTTCGCCGGTGCGGGAATTTTCCAGCCGCCAGCCGCCGTCCGGTTTGCTTTCAAAATGCATTTGCTTCGGCAACGGTTTTCCAGCGAGCGCGGTGGGGAGATACAGCCAGCTAAAGCGCGTCGGCCCCGATCCGCGTCCGCTGAAACTCATCTGCCGTTGCGGAAATTTTATCAACCAATGATTTGATGTCGTCTGCGCAGAAAGTATCGCCATCGGTGTTTTGTCGAACTGAATGAGGCAGCGGCCATCCGCGTGGCTGGCCAGCACGAGGTCGCCGCCAAATTCCGGCAACCCGCGTTGGGGTCGCCAGAGCGCCTGGCCTTGCTGAACGTGCCAGCCGGGACCGGCAGCGGTGAACAAACTTTTTTTGGTGGTTTGACAGCCGCAGAAAAGCATGAGGCTGGCCAGCAAGGCTGACCAAAGGAAAGGGCGGGGCAGATAACCTTCAAATGACTGCATACAACTGTGGTTATTGTTGCGGAAGCCGGGTGGTTGTCAACGCTTCACCCTGCTTCCTGCCCGACGCCGCTTCAGTGGATCCAATTCTGGCCTTGGCCGGAAAAAAGCGGGCTGCCGTTGCGTGAGCGTATGAACTGGAACTACACGCCATTGGCCATGGCCGGGAACCTCGAGCATCACCGAAGTCAAATTTTATCCAGACAATCCCTGATAGTTTGCGCGAGCTTGTGCGCCGCAAACGGTTTGGTGAGGAAATTGACGCCTTCCTGCAAGTGAAGGTCTTTGTCGGCAAGGTCAGCGCTGTAACCGCTGGCGTAGATGACTTTCAACTTGGGGTTCTCTTGCAGCAGCCGCTGGGCGAGTTCTTTGCCATTCATTCCTTCCGGCATCACCATGTCGGTGAACAGCAAACGGATTTCATCGCGGTGTTGTTTCCAGACCTCCAGAGCGGCGACGCCGGTGGGCGCTTCCAGCACGCGATAGCCAAGGCGCGACAAGGCGATTCGGATCGAGGCGCGCAGGGAGGAATCGTCTTCGACCAGCAAAATGGTTTCGTT
>DMQW01000344.1:17135-25019 GCA_003455565.1 Limisphaerales bacterium | reverse complement strand
CCGGCGATCAGATATTGTCCCCACGCAATCGCTATTGGAGCGAAAGCAACGACGATAAACGCAAAAACGAACCAGGGATTGATCCAGAAACGAAAGCGGCGATCCGCTGGATAGTGGATGGCTTGATGGACTTCGTCGAATGCCTGCATAAGGAATGAGTTCTAGTGTGAATCAGGTTTCTTTGATTGGCGTGGTGCCGGACGTTTAGCCGATGGTTTCTTTGACTTGCTCGGCGGGACTTCGGCCGGATAGGTGATCGTGGTGCCGCAAACTTTGGCAAATGGCGTCAGACTGTGAAGCTGGCGGCGGGTCGGGCTCATGATGTCCTCGGTGCGGATGCCGCGAGCCAGCAAGGCATCGGCAATGAGCGAGCGATGACATCGCCACGGCACGGCTTCGGCGCACATCAACGCAATCCGGTCACGGCTTGACAACCGGATCAATTCTTCGAGGCTCCGTTCAAATTCAGGCGTCTGCATGTAATCCGCATAACCGCGAAAGGAGGCATTGCGCCAGCCGCCATTGAGCGAATCGCGTTTCGCATGACGCAGACCGCCCAGTCCCGGAAGATGAACGTATCCCAAGCCGGCCTGCTCCAGGGCCAAAGGCAATGAATCTTTGTTGAATTGCGGGTTATGCCGTGAACGTGGCACCGTCCGCACATCCACGACGCGAGTGACCGCGTGAAGCTGAAGCAGGCGAATGAATTCAGCGAGGGTGCGCGTGGAATGCCCCACCGTCAATATGACCGGCAAACCACTTGCGTCAGTGTTTGATTTACTCGATTGCATCGGGTCTGTAAGTTCACCGACAAAGTTCAGGTGTTGTTTTCATAGATTGCTCGTCGGTGCGTTCCAGTAAGCGTTGTTGCGTGGCATTGAGATTTCGCACCACCACCTCCGCAACGCGTTTCATGAGTTGATAGCCCAGTTCGTGATTCACTTCACACTTCTGTCGTAGGCGAGTCCCGTAGATGAAAATGGTCCGGATCGGATCAACTGCGCATGCGCTGAAGTGCATGTAGTCGGGAGGAAATAACCAAGCCCACCCCAAGTCATCTCCCGGACCCAGTGTTCGAATGGTAACCATGCCGCGTTCTTTCACTTCCGATTCAATCAACACCTTGCCTTCCAAGATCAGATAAAACCGGTTGGCGGATTCGCCTTGCCGATAAATCCAGTCCCCTGGCTTGAATCGCATTTCCAGGATGGAATCAGCGAGCAGCTCAATCAGGTGCCCATCCAGTCCCTTGAAAAAGGGTTGCTGGGCGGTCAGGGCAAGCAGTTCGCTGGATGCGGGATTGAAGGTCGTAACAGCAGGTAGAGTTGTCTGTTCGTCGGGTTTCATAAATCATTCTTTGGCTTGGAGTGCGGTAGATTTTATATTTAGTCTCGTTTCAAATTGGCTTGGCGCATCTGATCATGCTCAGCACCTTCGATACCTCCGTTTGAAGGCCGGCGCTTGCGACTGGCTCGAACGCTGATTGACGTGATATTGATTGTCAGTGCCTCCATGATGTCACAGATTGACAACTCACGCCTGCCACAGATCATCTTTCCCGAATTCCGGGCAGCAGGAGCCGCAGCCTTCGTAACGCCCCGGACACAGTTGCCGATCCCCCACTTGGTAAGCGCCAAACCTTCCGCAACGATCGCAGGCGGCATTTTCGTCCAGGCGGATCCGGTCATCCACCACACCGCTTTTTTGTGCATTGTCTTTCATATGCGAAATCTAGCATCAACACCTCGCGGTAACAACCTGCCGGCTGCTTGCTCACATCACAGGCCCAACACGGCGCGCATCTTGGATTGTTGTTTCACGAGGTCGGCCAGCGTGTAACGATCCATCACCGCAAAAAACGCGGCAGCCGCTTCGTCTAGGACGCTTTTCAAGCGGCAGACCGGCAGGAGCCGGCAGAGATGGTTTTCTCCGTCAAAACAGTCAATCACCGTCTCACTTTCCTCGCCGAGACGAACAATATCGCCCAAACGGATATTTTTCGGCGCGCGGGCCAGCGTGAAGCCGCCGCCGATCCCGCGCTGCGTCACGAGATAGCCGCTGCGGCTCAGATCATGCACCACTTTGACGAGATGATGCCGTGAGATGCCAAACGTCAGTGCGACTTCCGCCACGGTGAGCCGTTGCGGACTGCGCAGGGCGGTCTGCATCAAAACCCGGATGGCGTAATCAGAATAGGCGCTCAATTTCATTTCCAAACAACATGGCCGAGCGGCGGAGCAAATGCAAAGTAAATATGCACTTGAAATACATCTTTAGAGCGGTTAAGCTGTGCCGTGACTATGAACATGAATACCATCACTGCTGAAACCACCGTTGGCGAACTTGTGCGGGCCGTGCCCTCACGCTCGCGTATTTTTGAAAACCTGGGCATTGACTACTGTTGCGGCGGCAAGAAACCGCTGGCCGAGGTCTGCCAAACCAAGCATCTGGATACGACGACTGTCATTGCCATGTTGTCGGCGTTGGACGCGATCCCGGCAACGTCGTCGGCCAATCCGGACGCGATGACCCTCGCCGAACTCTGCGATCATATTGAGCAGTTCCACCACAGCTACCTGCGCGAGGAACTGCCACGCCTGCAATTCATGACGCGCAAAGTCGTCACCGTCCACGGCGAGCGCGAACCGCGCCTGGTGGAGGTTTGGCATGTGTTTGAAGCGTTCAACGCGGAGATGACCGCCCACACCAAAGAGGAGGATGAAGTCATTTTTCCGGCGATCCGGCAGTTGGCATCGGCGAACGGCAACAAAGCGACGGCCGCCGCCAACCTCAAAGAGGCGTTCGCCAAGCTGGAATCCGAACACGACCGCGCCGGGGCGGCGCTGGTTCAACTCAAGGCTTTGACGGACGGCTACAACCCGCCGGGCTGGGCCTGCAACACCTTCCGTGCGCTTTATGACGGGCTGGCAAAACTAGAAAAGAACACGCACCAGCATGTCCATAAAGAAAACAATATTCTCTTTCCCAAGGCGCTGGCCACCGCGTAGTCGAGTGGCTTGGTTCGTGGCCACCGCCCGCCGTCGCGAACCACCCATCGTTGGGTAAAATTGATGAAATTCATTAATCCAAACACGCCGCTTGACCAGTTCCTGCGCGCCGCGCCGGAACAAAGGAGTCTCTTTGACAACCTTGGGATTGACCTTCGTCACGAGCGGAACAAATCATTCGCGGATGTCTGCCAGAAGCACGGACTGGATCGGCAAACTTTCGTCCGCCTGCTGACGGCGATGCAAAAAACACCGCCGCGCCCGGTGGTCGCCTTGGAATTAATGGCGCTGACGGAACTTTGTGATTACGTTGAGCACGCGCAGCAAACCCATCTTCAGGAGGAGTTGGCGCGGCTCGACCAGTTGACGGGTGCCGCAGCGGAACAATCCGGTGCGGAACATCCGCAGCTCCTGAGAATCCGGGAAACCTTTGTCGCGTTCCGCGAACGATTCGCCGCGCACCTTCGCGAGGAAGCTGACGGACTTTTTCCGCTCATCCGCCGATTGACAACCGACGAAAAGGGAGCGCTGCCGGCGAGATCCGCGCTGAAAAAGCGGCTGGCTCGGATGGGAAACGCGCATAACCAGGCCGACGAAGCGCTCGCAGAACTGCGCGCGTTGGCCGGTGAAGAATCATTGCGGCACCCTGTCCCGGCTGCCGTGCGGACGGTTTCCGATGCCATCGTCCGACTGGAACAGGCCGTCCACGAACAGATCTACAAAGAAAACCAGGTTCTCTTTCCGCGAGCGCTGGCCATTGGAGGTTCAGCATGAGCAACGACAAGAAGCTCCCGTTGGTGTATTCCTGCTCCGGTGCGTCCAGCGCCGCGCAGATGGCCAATCACATCGCAGTCAAGCTGGATCGGCTCAAAGTGGCCGAGATGTCGTGCATCGCGGGCGTGGGCGGTGACGTGAAGCCGCTGGTGCGCACCGCCAAGTCCGGGCGGCCCATCATTGCACTCGACGGCTGCCCGCTCCATTGCGCCGCGCAGATTCTCAAGCACCACGGCATTCAGGCCGACAAGCATTACGACCTCAGCGAGCTCGCGGTTAAAAAGCGCAAGCACGAGGATTTTGATCCGGAGGAAGCCGCACGAGTGCTTCAGCACATCCTCGCCGATCCTGGATTCCCCGGGTCCACGGGGCCTGCCAACGAACAACATTCAGCCAACGCAATCGCGGCAATCTCACCAACACCGGGTAATACCGCGTCCGCGCCTCCGTCAAATTCAACCAGCGAAGCGGAGGATGAGCCGCGCGAGTGCGCCAGCCCGCCCTGTTATCTATCGGAATTCACCGATTGAAAGGAGTCGAACCATGAACAAGATCGAAGGCATTTATCGCGAAGTGATCGAGAAATCCGAATGGCTCGCGATTGCGACCACTGGGCCGGACGGCCCGCATCTGGCTGCGAGCTGGACCCGCTACGTTCTCGCGCTGGGAATAGACGGTGAAGAAATTCTCATCCCCGCCGGACGTTACGAGAAAACCGGAGAAAACCTCCAGCACGATCCGCGCGTGGAGTTGCTCTTCGCTGCCCGCGACGTGCGCCGGTCGGGTGGCGAAGGCCAGGGCTGCAGCGTTATTGGCATGGCAGAACTCCAAACCACAGGCCCCAAGGCCGACACAGCCAAGGCAAAGTTCCCGTGGGCGCGCGGCGTGCTGATCGTCAAAATCACCGGCCTCAAGACACACCTGCCATGAAGCCGCCAGACCATCCTTTGCGTCCGTCCACGCTCTGCATCCATGCCGGCACGTATCTCGACAAGCCCACCGGCGGCGCGTGCAGCCCCATCTTCACCTCCACAGCCTGCGCGTTTCCAAATCCGGCCAACGAGAACATCTACCCGCGCTACTTCAACACGCCCAACCAGCAGGTAATCGCCCGCAAGCTCGCCGCGCTCGAAAAGGGTAAGGCGGCGGTCGTCTTCAGCTCGGGCATGGCGGCGATTTCCACTTTGTTGCTGGCCCATCTTAAACCCGGCGACCACGCGATTTTTCAAAACGACCTCTACGGCGGCACGATGCAGTTCATCACCCGGGAACTGACGCGCCTCGGTGTGGAGGTTTCGTGGGGCGCGAATGCGGCGGATTTCGCGGCCGCAGTGCGGCGCGAGACCCGGCTTATCTACATCGAGTCGCCGTCCAACCCGCTTTTGCATTGTGTGGATCTGGAAGCGGTGGCCGCGCTCGGCCAACGCCACAGCGTGCTGACCGTGATAGACAACACCTTTGCCACGCCGATCAACCAGAACCCGTTGACCTGGGGTTTGGACGCCGTCATCCACAGCGCCACCAAGTATCTGAACGGCCACAGTGACGTGAACGCGGGCGTCGTGGTGGCGTCCGCAGAAATCGTTCGTCGCGTCACGGCCAGCGCGGTGGACTTCGGCGGGATGCTGGACGCGCACGCGTGTTCCCAGTTGGAGCGCGGCCTGAAAACGCTGGCCTTGCGTGTGCAACGCCACAACGAGAACGCCCTCGCGCTGGCCAGCTATCTCGCTTCCCATCCGGCCGTGGCTCGCGTGAACCATCCCGGCCTGTCCACGCATCCCGATCACACGCTCGCCGCGCGCCAGATGCGCGGGTTCGGTGGCATGCTCTCGTTCGAACTGCGCCAGCCCGACCAGGTGGACCGCCTGTTGAGCCGGCTGCGCATCGTCATGCCCGCGTTGAGTCTCGGCGGCGTGGAAAGTCTGGTGTGCGTGCCCAGCCGCACCTCGCATCGTACGCTGACGCCCGCCGAACGCCAGCGCGCCGGCATCAGCGACGGATTGGTGCGCGTCTCCGTTGGCATTGAGGACGAGCAAGATTTGCAGGAGGATTTCCACCAAGCCCTGGCGACAGTATGATGGGCAATCAACCCACGACACGAGCCAATTAAATTTATGAACAGCACCGATAACGAGCCGACTGTCCCAGCGATGATCCTGGGCGAAGTGGCCTCGTCCGGCCTTGCCCGTGGGCGCGCTCTGTTGTGTGACTGTGCCAAACAGACGGTCGTGCCGCGCAGGCAGGTGAGCGAGACGGAGGCGCAAAAAGAACTCGCGCGATTCGATGCCGCCGTCACTGCCGCCGAGAAGAAACTGCTGGAGGTTCAAGCGAGCGTCCGGCGGACCTTGGGGAAGGCGGAGTCGGAGATTTTTGAAGTGCAAATTCTCCTCATGCGCGATGCGCAACTGCGGGATGCGGTCCGTGACCGTTGCCTCGAAAAGCGGATGAATGTGGAGGCTGCGCTCGACGAAGCGATCCAGCACTTGATGGTTTTGTTCGGTCGCCTTGAAGATCCCTATTTCCGCGAGCGGGCCGCCGATCTGCACGATGTGGGTAAACGGCTTCTTGACCATCTGGCGAAGAATCTGCAACCGGGTATTCCCGTCCTTCCGGACGGATGTGTCCTGGTCACGAGCGAGTTGTTCGCCTCCGTCGTGGCGCAGTTGGAAGGCCACGGTGTTCGGGGTTTGATTGTGGAAAAAGGCGGCCTGACCGCCCACGCCACGATTCTTGCCCGCGCCCTCGGCATTCCCATGCTCGTGCGTGTGCCGGAGGCCACGGAGAAGATTCGCGCAGGCGACCTGGTGATCGTGGATGCTTTGGCGGGCCGGATATTTATCAACCCCAAACCGGAGCTGCTCCGCACCTACGATCAGTTGGAGGCCGACCTGCAAATTCATCAAAGCAGCTTGAAAAGCTTGATTGATCTACCGACGGTTACACAGGATGGCGTCGAGATAAAGTTGAGCGCCAACATCGGTCAAACGGCTGATGCGGTGTCGGCTGCGAGCGTGAAGGCGGATGGGGCGGGATTGTATCGCACTGAATTCATCTTTCTCGTGCAGGATCATTTCCCTTCGGAAGAAGAACAATACCACCTCTACCGCGCCACGGCGGAGCACCTCCAGCCGGGCGAAACGGTAATCCGTGTGCTGGACATTGGCAGCGATAAGCCACTCTCCTATTTTCCGCTGACCCGCGAAGCCAATCCGGCGCTGGGCTGCCGGGGCACACGGCTGCTGCTCGCGCACCCCACGGTGCTGCACACCCAACTGCGAGCCATCCTGCGTTTGAGCGCGTCTCATCCAGTCGCCATTCTCCTGCCCATGATCGGTGGCGTGGACGAATTGCGCGCTGCCAAAGCCGCTCTCGAAAGCGTGAAGGCGGAACTCGCCGCCGCCGGGCAGCCGTTTAATTCTCGCATCCCGCTGGGCGCAATGGTTGAAACGCCGTCCGCCGCGATTCTGATCGGGCAACTGGCCGCAGAAGTGGATTTTTTCAGCGTGGGCACCAACGACCTCGTGCAGTATTTATTGGCCGCCGACCGGATCGGTGGTGAACTCGCTTCCGCCTATGAACCGCTGCATCCGGCGGTGCTCCAAGTGCTCGCCACGCTGGCGACGGCGGCCAAGGCCAAAGGCAAGCCTATCTGTCTGTGCGGTGAAATCGCCAGCGACCCCGCTTACACAACGCTCTTGCTCGGCCTTGGATTTCGGAGCTTCAGCGTGAGTCCCGGCCGGCTTCTTGAAATCAAACACGCCATTCGCTCGACCCGTCTGTCCGAGGCGGAGGAGTTGGCCGGAAGGGTTCTACCATTGACATCAATCCGAGAGATCAAAGCTCACCTGCAGAAGGACTGGAACCGCCGCCGACCGGTATCCTCACCCGAGATCCGCACCTCGGCAACGGCCCCGACCACACCGCTCGCGGTTACGCACAATGCCAAACTCCAGCGCTTTGAGGCGCAAGCAGGGGACGCACCGCTGGCGTTCCTCAGCTATACCCAAGAAGGGGAGCGCGTCATTCTGGATCATATGTTTGTCCCCGACGAGCTTCGTGGACGTGGAATGGCCGCTACTCTGGCCCGGGCCGCGCTAGGTGA